>JAYTAJ010000755.1:0-18417 GCA_043737575.1 Myxococcales bacterium
GGCCGCATCACGATCCGGACCCGCCGCGCCGACCCCGACTCGGTCGTGATCGAGATCAGCGACACCGGCGCCGGCATCCCGACCGCGGTCCGCGCCCGCATCTTCGATCCGTTCTTCACGACCAAGGAGGTCGGCCGCGGCACCGGTCAGGGCCTGGCGATCGCGCGCACCGTCATCCGCGACAAGCACGGCGGCGACCTGACCTTCGTGACCGAGCTCGGCAAGGGGACGACGTTCACCATCCGCCTGCCGATCGTTCCGCCGCCGGTCCCGCTATAGCGATCGCAGCGCGTCCTGGGCCCACCACTTCACGCCGTCCCAGCGGACGTGCCAGCTGCGATCGACCACGCGGCGCATCGTCGCCTTCGCGGCGTCGCGGCGGCCCTGGGCCAGCTCGACCATCGCCTGGCGCTGCAGCCAGGTCGGGTTGGTGGCGTCGACCGCGAAGGCGCGGCGCCACAGCCCGAGCGCGCGGTCGAGCTTGCCCTGGCGCTCGAGGACCTCGGCCGCGCCCTGGAACGCAGTGCCCTCGCGCGGCGCCCGATCGATCGGCGACGACAGGTAGCGCCACGCCTCGTCGTCCTGTCCGACCGCGAGCAAGAGCTCGCCGAGCTGACGCTCGCGGGTGGCGTTGTCGGGATCCATCGCGCGCCACTCGCGGCCGGCCGCCAGCGCCGCCGCCACCGCGAGCTCGCGCTGGGCCCCGGTCGCGCCGAGCGCGCTCTGGTGGTGCAGCGCGATCAGCTGGGCGTGATCGGCCTGGAGCTGCGACAGCGACACCGGGCGATCGACCTCGGCGGCGAGCGCCTGGGCGAGCAGCTCGGCAGCGGTCGCGGCCTCGCCGCGCTGCAGCGCCGCGTGGCTGGCGAGACGCAGGAGCTCGGGGTTGCCGGGGCGTCGAGCCCGTGCGCCGTCGATCAGCGCCTGGGCCCGCGCGCCGCGGCCGGCCGCCGCCGCGAGCTGCGACAGCTCGATGATGGCGTCGACGTCGTCGCCCGCGAGAGTCGCGGCGCGATCGAGCGCGACGTCGAGATCACCGTCGGGCCGCAGCGCCGCGGCGCGGGCGAACGCCAGCACGTGGGCGTAGTCGCCGTCGGCGAGCACCCGCTGGCGCCACGCGCCCATCGCCAGCTGCCAGCCGACCGTGCCCCGCGCGCTGTTCTCGACCTGACCGCGCGCGGTCCAGTCGATCGACGGCGGCGCCACCGCGAGATCGACGTCCGACATCAAGGCGATCCAGCGATCGGCGGCCTGACCGCTGCGGCCGCTGTAGCTGGCGAGGCGCGCCGCCTCCTGCCGCGCCAGGTTGCGCCACGGCCCGGTGCCGACGTCGTCGAGCGCCGCCAGCACCGCCGGATCGCGCCACGCGAACTGGTTGGCGAGCCGCATCGCGCCGACGATGCGCAGGACGTCGCCGCGCTGCCGATCGGCGAAGCGGCGGAACGCGGTGAGCGCCGCGCGCTGCTCGCCCTTCTCGATCGCGATCAGCGCCTGGCGATACGCGGCGAGGGTGCCGATCAGCGGGTCGTCGGAGCCCGCCAGCGCCGCGAAGTCACCGCGGCCGGCCTGCTGCAGCGACGCGTGGACCGCGCGCAGGTAGACCGCGACCGCGCTGGTGTTGCTGCCGATCGCCGGCCCGAGCTCGGCGGCCCCGAGCCAGCGCACGCCGCCCGACAGCAGCGCCAGCTCGGCGACCGACAGCGCACCGTACGGCGCGAGCTCGCGGAGGATCGTCGCCAGCTCACCCGGCGCGCCGCTCGCCAGCGCCGCCGCGGCGCGCTGGTGCTGGAGGTGGCGCCAGCGCGGATCGCCCGCGGACGCCTGCGCGACCTCGGCCCGCGCGGTGCCGAGCGCCGCGGTCGGCAGCTCGATCGCGACCGGGTCGGGGCCCGCGGTCGCGACCTCGATCGACCGATCGGCGGTGTAGCTCACCGCGATCCGCTGGCCGCCGATCGTGACCGCGAAGCCGCTGCCATCGCGCACCGTCGTCAGCACCGCCTCGGTGTCGGCGCCGATCCGACGCCGCATCGCGCCGATCACGCCGTCGTCCGACAGCTCGAGCTCGAGGGTGGCGCCGCCGCCGACCGCGGCCAGGACCAGTGTCCGGGATCCGGACAGCGTGACGTGGTACCAGCGCGCCAGCTGGGCGGCGCGCGGCGGCAGGATCGGCAGCGCCGCGGCCAGGAGCGCGGGCTCGTGCTCGCCGACCAGGCGCTCGGTCGACAGCCCGAGCTGCGGGTAGCGATAGCGCAGGACCGCGCCGTCGTAGGTCAGGACCTGCTCGACGCCGGTGTCGAGCGTGGTGCGCTGCTCGAAGCGACCGCGGCCATCGACCGCGAGCTCGGCGTCGCGCCCGAACCGCCAGCGACCGCCGGTCAGCTTGGCGCGCGCGGCGTCGAGCGCGCGCTCGGCGTCGGCGGTGATCGAGCCGCGCCGGCTCCCGGCCGCGGTGTCGAGGCCGTCGGCGAGATCGTCGTAGGCGTTGCGGGTGAGGCCCGGCAGCCACTCGGTCAGATCGTCGAGGCGCCAGTCGCCCGACGACTGGAACGCGATCGGCCGTAGCCCGCCGCTGTGCCACCGCAGGTGGGTCTGGCCCTGGAGCAGCCCACTCTCGAGATTGGCGCGGCGACCGCGCAGGCCGGGACCGCGGGCGATCGCGTCCGCCAGCGGATCGCCGTCGTCGCGGACCGGCCGGCCGACGCTCGCGGCCTTGCCCTGAGCCGCGACCACCATCGGCACCGTGGCCGCGGGCGGCGGCGGCGACGGCGCGGCGCTCGTGCGACCCGGCGGGCTGTCGGCGAAGCTGTCGCCGTTCTTCTCGCCCACGACGCGCGCGCTGTCGAAGTCGGCCTTGTCGGCGCCCGCCATCGGCTCCGCCATCGGCGCGGGGTCGGCCTCGGCCTCCTCGGGCGACTTGGTCATCGTCGCCGTGCTCGGCTTGTTGTCTTCGAGCGCCATCGCGGCGCCGGTCGCAGCGACGTCGGGCGCGCGCTCGGCCTTCTTCGCCTCCTTGGCCAGCTCGCTGCGGAGCTCGACGCGGCCACCGCCGCCGCGGCCCGTGCCCGCGCCATAGCCGAAGCCCGTGCCGGTGCCGATGCCGATCGTGCCGAACCCCGTGCCGTCGCGCATCGACATGCGACTCGCGAGCTGCTCGTCGCCAGCGCCGTCGTGGCGCCACGCCACCGGGTAGCGCCACACCGGGACCGACGAGGTCGCGGGCGGCGGCGCCGGGGTCGCCGCGGCGACGATCGTCTGTGGCAGCGCGTAGGCCGCCCAGGTCACGCCGTCGCCCTTGCGGACGCCGTACTGCGCGTACATCGCGTCGTTCTCGAGGACGATGAGCGACGTGTGCTGCGACAGCAAGAAGTGCTGGGTGCCGAGCGCGACCATCTCCTGCTTGCGGGTGTGGTACGCGGCGACCGCGCGCTCCTCGTCGGTCGGGCACGGCGTGCTCGGGCACGGCGCCAGCGCGCGATCGCCCGCGGTCATCAGCGCCTCGAGCCGACGCTGCGCCCACATCCGTGGCAGGTAGCCGCCGTCGCCCGGCGCGCGCGCGGCGTCGGCGACGGTGATCGTCTGCGACCACGGCTGGCCGCCGAGATCGCCGCGCAGGGTCACGGTGCGGACGTCGTCGCGCGCCGGGGCCCGCACGATCAGCTCGATGTCCTCGCCGGCCGCGACCTGGGTGCTGCGCAGGTAGCTCACCGCGTCGGGGCCGGTGCCGTCGATCGTCGCGGTGAGGCCGGTGACGCGCGGCGTGTACAAGGACGCGATCAGATCGAGCGAGCGCCACGCCAGGTCGTCGCCGAGATCGATCGTGGTCGCGACGCCCGCGGTCGCGTTCGCCAGCGCCGCCAGCACTGGCAGATCGGCGCCGTCGCCGATGCCGATGCCGATGAATGTCGCCTTGGCGCCCGTGATCGCGTCACGCAGCTCGTCGATGGTGCGGCGGTCGCCGGTCGCGGTGCCGTCGCCGACGTAGACGACGTAGCCGGGCTGCCCGTCGAGCAGCTTGACCGCGCCGGCCAGGGCCTCGCCGAGATCGGTCTCGCCGAGGCCGGCGTCCTTGGCGAGGAAGCGCGCCAGGGCCCGGCGATCGATCGCCATCGCGTCCTGCCACGGGCCGAAGCGGCGGTGGGTGGCGTCGAACGCGATCACCATCACCTGATCGTGCTCGTCGATGTCGTCGACCAGGCGATCGATCAGCTCGGCCTGGGCGCGCAGCTCGCTGGTGCCGCGCGACGCGCTGGTGTCGTCGAGGAGGATCCACCGCTTCGGCCGCTCGGCCGGGGTCGCGGTCGCGGTGGCGGCGATGGTCGGCCGCGCCCGCAGGAGCACGTAGCGCTGGGCGTCGTTGATGGTCGACGCCACCGACACCGCGGGCGACGTGTTGCGGACCCGCAGCACCAGCGAGTCGCCGAGCACCTCGGTCACGCCGCGGTGGCTGACGATCGCGTCGGCGCCGGCCGCGGTCACGTCGATGGCGTGGCTTGGCGACGTGATCTCGCACGCGGCGCAGCCGACGACCTTCACCTGCATCGCGACCTCGCCGACCGGGGTCTCGAGCTCGGGCAGCGGCACGGTCACGGTCAGATCGTCGTAGGTCCGCGCGATCGGCTGGGTGTACGCCAGCACGACGCGCTTGTCCGACTTCGGCGCGAGCGGAAAGATCCGCATCGACACCTTGCTCGCGCCCATCTGCTCGAGCAGCGCCGGATCGCGGCGCTGGTAGACGATGTCCTCGTAGATGCGGCGCGCCGCCATGCGCTCGACGACCGCCGACTCGGTGAGCCGACCGTCGACGTACATCGCGAGGCGCGACACCGCGGCGCCCGGCGGCAGCGCGAACTTGTAGACGCCCTCGAGCTGCTGGTTCTGCTCGTTGAAGAACGTCTGATCGAGCGCGACCCGCGCCACCTGGTTCTCGAGGTGGATGTCGACGGTGAGCGCGCGGATCGGCAGCGGGTACTCCTGCTCCGGCGACAGCGGATTGCGCGCGACCAGCGCGCCGGTGCGCGCCGCCCCGGGATCAGCGATCTCGTCCTTGCGGCGGCGCTCGGCGACCCAGCTCACCAGGTGCGAGAGCCGCGGCGCCGGGCCCCGGGTCGGGCGCACGCCCTTCTGCATCACGCCCTGCTCGCCCGCGCGCAGCACCTCCTCGCCGCCACCCGAGCGCAGCGCGACCGCGCCGCGCAGCACCGACGCGGTGGTGCGATCGGCCGCGGCCTCGACCAGGAAACGGGTGCCGAGCACCGCCAGCTCGCCCTGGGCGGTCTCGACGGTGAACACGCCCTGGCCGGGCGCGACGTCGAGCAGCACCGCGCCGTCGATGCGGACCCGCCGCGGCCCCAGCTCGGTGAGCTTGCCGCGGTCGCCGAGCTCGACCTTGGTGCCGTCGGGCAGCTCGATCGGCTTCACCGCCGCGGCGACCGGCGCGGTCGGCGGCGTGGCGTGCGTGGTCTTGCCGTCACCGTCACCACCGACGACGTTGGCGATCACCAGCGCGCCCGCGGCGGTGGCGATGAGGCCCCAGCCGGCCAGCGCGATCGGCGATCGCGCGCGGCGGTCGCGGCCGTGGCGCGCCAGCAGCCGGCTGCGCATGCGGGCCTTGGCGACGTCGTCGGGCGACGCCGAGTCGCCGCGCTGGCCGAGGAGCGTGGTCAGGTTCTGCTCGAAGATGTCGTCGTCGTCGGGGCGGGTCATGGCTGTACCTCGCTGAGCGCGTGGCCCAGGGTGGAGAACGTCTCTTTGAAGGCGCGGCGGGCGCGCGCGAGGAGCGACTTGGCGGCGTCGACCGACAGGCCGAGCTCGGTCGCGAGGACCTCGAGGCTCTTGCCGTCGACGTACTTGCCCGCGAGCGCGGTGCGATAGGTCTCGGGCAGGTGCGCGATCGTCATGCTCACCAGATCGCGGGTCTCGGTCCGCGCCATCACGTCGCCCGGCATCGGCGACCGCGCCAGCGCGTCGTAGATCTGCGCCAGCGACGCGTCGATGCGGTCCCACCGTTCGGCGACCTGATCGGCGCGGCGGTGGGTGCGCAGGTGATCGCGGATCACGTTGCGCGACAAGGTCGTGAGCCACGCGCCGATCGAGCCGCGATCGGCGTCGTACTCGCCGACTCGCGCGAACGCGGCGGCGAAGGTCTCCTGGACGATGTCCTCGGCCAGGCTGGCGTCGCGGCCCGCGCGGTAGAAGACGAAGGCGTAGAGGCCGTCGACGTGGGTGTCGTAGAGACGCCCGAGCGCCTCGCGATCACCGCTCGCCGCCGCGCGCAGATCGGCGTCGGGCCCTCGGCGAAACAACCGCGACAACACGCTGGCGAGCGGTAGGCTCATGGGGTCACCTTCATGCAAGGCGAACTGTCACCGACCGCGCCGCGGGTGTCGCCGGATTCGCCAGGCGATCAGCGGGACGATGATGGGCAACGGTCGCCGCCGCCCGGGGGTCCAAGGTCAGTGCGGTTCGGTCTGGTCGCCATCGCGGCGTCGATGGTCGCCCACGTGGCGATCATGGAGCTGATCGGCGCGGTCGATCCGCCGCCGCCGCGGGTGCGGCCGACGCCGACCAAGGTCGCGATCGTCGACGTGCCGATCACGATCGAGTCGATCGAGTCGATCGAGCCCGAGCCGATCGGCATCGACCTGGTCGCGCCGATCGATCCTGCGATCGCCGCGGTGGCGCCGCCCGCGCCCTCCTCGCCCCCGCGCGTCGCGCCCCGCCCAGCCACCAGCGCCGCGACCGAGCCCGGCCTCGCGACGCCCGCGATCACGACCGGCGTCGAGGCCGCGATCGGCCCGGGCACCGAGGCCACCGAGGCGACACCTGGCGCCCCGGGGATCTTCACGATGCGCCGCGCGCCGCGGCCCAACCTCGATCCGCGCCACGTCACCGAGGGCATGGAGGTCGCGGGTGGCGCACCGCCACCGCCAGCGCTCGAGCCGTCGGGCCAGCTGCAGCCGTCGGGCGGCGGCACGTTCCGCTCCGAGAAGCCCGGCTTTCGCGCCGACGTGAAGCGCGACGGCACCGTGACGTTCACCGACAAGCCTGCGTTCAGCATCGGCCTGCAGGTGCCGAACCCCCGCGACCTCGCCCGCGCCGCGGCCCGCGGCATCGAGACCTGGTACGACGATCCGTCGGCCGCGATCCGCGCCGCCGATCGCAACTTCGATCGAGAGCCGCCGCGCATCGCCGGCACCGGCGAAGGATCGGCGACCAAGCAGGAAGATCTGCCGCCGCCGGTCGTGTCGATCCCGCTGCTCGGCGGCAGCGCCGAGATCACCGACTGGGTCATGCGTCGGGGCGGCATGGATCCCTACGCGTCGGCCAAGCGGAAGTACCTCGACGACACCCGCGACGAGCGCGCCGCGCTGCGCCTCGAGCGCGAGCGCGAGCTCCTGGCCCGCAGCGTCGCGACCATCCGCAAGCACCTGGCGCGGGTGTGGAAGCGCACCGACCTCGCCCCCGCCGCGCGCCGCCAGGCGATCTTCGAGCTGTGGGACGAGTGCGTCGAGGACGGCGACGAGGAGGTGGTCGGCGCCGGCAACCGCGCCCGCGCCGCGGTCATCGGCTTCGTGCGCGGCCACCTACCCGCCGGCAGCCCCGACGCGTTCACCGCCGCCGAGCTGGTCGGCTTCAACCGCACCCGGTCGTCGAAGCAGCCGTTCGTGCCGTACGAGTGACGGCTACCGACGCGGCGCGACCGCGCGGCGCGCCAGATCGCCGAAGCCATCTTGACCGTCGGCGAGCAGGCCGGCGACGTCCGACGTCGCGCTGCGCACCATCGGTCGCCGCGATCGTCCCGCGAACACGCCGATGCTGCCGCCGAGCACGCGCACCATCAGCACGGTGATCGCCATCGCCAGCCAACCCGACGCGGCGACGCCGAGCAACGACAGCCGCAGCGCGGCGCGCAGCGGCTCGGGAAAGTCGGTGAAGACCGGGCGGACCCGGGTCAGCGCCCGCGGCGCGACCGGCACCAGCGCCTTGGGCCGCGGCGCGATCGGTTCCGGATCGGGCGTCCTCGCGAGCAGCGCGAGGACGTCGCGGGGCCGCGCGGGTCGGCGATCGGGATCGGGCTCGACCATCGCGGCGAGGGCGTTGCGCAAGCCGGGCGTCATCGCCGGCAGGTGCTTCGCCAGATCCATCGTGAGCCCCTTGCGCGGCACGTCCTCGGGCTCGACGCCGCCGGCGAGCGCGACGATCGTGGCGCCGAGCGCGTACAGATCGGTCGCGGGCGTGGTCTGGCCGTGGAGCTGCTCGGGCGCCATGTAGCCGTAGGTCCCGACCAGGGTCGAGCCGCCCTCGGCGGCGCCGTCGGTGACGCCGCCGAAGTCGACCAGGGCCAGCGTGCCGTCGCGATCGCGCACCAGGTTCGACGGCTTGACGTCGCGGTGCACGACCGCCGGCGTGCGGGTCGCGAGGTAGTCGAGGATCTCGAGCGCGCGGATCAAGATGTCCTTCAGCTCGAGCTCGCCGAGGCGGCGGCCGGTCACCAGCGCGCGCAGATCCTCGCCGGGCATGCGCTGCATGACGAGGTTGAACGTGCCGCGCGGCTCCTCGAACGCGCCGTGCAGCCGCGGGATCCCGGCGTGGCGCAGCTGGCCGAGCACCTTGGTCTCGCGCTCGTGCAGCTCGAAGCTCTTCCAGCCGGCGCCGAGCTTGACCCGCTTGATCACGACCTCCTCGCGGCGGGCCACCTCGACGGCGAGGTAGGTCAGGCCCTGGGAGCCGCGGCCGAGCGCGCGCCCGAGTCGCCAGCGCCCCTGGAGCAGCGGACCTTCAGCGCTCGCGGCCACGTTCACGCGGCTCGCAGCGTGAACACGGCGACCTCGGACGCGGTGCCCTCGCCGTGGCGGACCCGCACGCCCGAGAAGCCGACCCCGGGCGTGACGTAGAGGTGACCGTCGCCGATCGGGTAGAAGCCGCGGCGGTAGCGACGCCCCATGCGCGCGATGATGCGATCGGTGACGCCCTTCAGATAGATCTGACCGCCATGCATGTGGCCCGACAGCACCAGGCGCGCGCCGCGCTCGATCAGCGCGGGCGCCAGCTCGGGATCATGGCACAGCGCGATCGACGTGCCGGCCCCGACGCCGTCGAACGCCGCGTCGGCGTCGTCGTGGCGCGTCACCGGATCGTCGATGCCGATCAGATGCAGCGGCGCGCCGCGCACGGACAGCGAGGTGTGGCGATTGATCAGCACGTCGTAGCCGTGGCTCGCGAGCGCGTGGGTGACGCCGCGGGCCTCGGTGAAGTAGTCGTGGTTGCCGAGCGTCGCCGCGACCCGGGTCGCGCGCAGGCCGCCGAGCTGCTCGCGCACCAGCGCGACCTCGTGCTTCTTCCAGCACACGTAGTCGCCGGTCAGCGCGACGACGTCGGGCGCGGCGCTGTTGGCGAGCTCGATCGCGGCGCGGACGTGGGACGCGGGCGTCAGGCGACCGACGTGGATGTCCGACAGGTGCGCGATGGTCACGCCGTCGTGGCGCGGATCGAGGCCGGCGACCGGGACCTCGTGGCGGACCAGGATCGGCGGCGTCGGGTCCGCGCGTCGAGACATGGGCCGCACTGTATGCGCTTGCCGGCCCCGCGCAAGGCTCGGTTGCGGCGTCGGGGTAGGCCTGGCACATTGAACGCCACATGGCGCAGCCCGCGGTGGCCGACGTTCGCGTTTCTTGTCCGGCGTGTGGTGGTCCCATCCATCCGATCGCGGGGCGCTGCAAACACTGCCGCACCGATCTGGTCGCGGTGCGCGGTGGCGCGACCGGCGCGCAGGGCACGCTGATCCAGATCGGCCAGCTCGGCAAGCTCGGCGCCGTCGTCGCGCCCCGGGCCTCGGCGACCGCCGCGCCGCTGGTGACGCCGCCGTCGTCGAGTCCGATCGGCCTGCCGGTCGCCGCGCCCGCGGTGGCGCCGCCGGTCGCGTTGTCGTCGGCGATCGCGGCCTCGCCGCGCGGTCGGTGGACCCGGCGGTGGCCGCTCCTGGTCGCCGCGATCGCCGCGATCGCGATCATCGCGAGCATCGCGGTGTTGCTGCTCGGCGACGACGGCAAGACCGGGCGCAAGCGCCGCACCCTCGGCCCGTCGCCCGATCGCATGCGCACCGATCAGCTGCCGACCGATCCGTGGGCGCGCGGCTCGGGCGATCCCAGCGCGGGCGCGATCCTGCCGCCGAACCTCGCGCCCGATCTCGACGACGAGCGCACCCCCGACGGGTTCGATCCCGACGACATCCCGCCGCCGCCGCCGCCCGACGACGAGGAGCACGGCGTCCTGGGCGGCGTCGTCGAGGGCACCGCGGCCCCAGCGCCCGGCAGCCCCGCGGCGTTCTTCGACAACGCGATCGACGCGACCTGCCAGCGCCTGGCGGCGTGCTGGGGCGACGCCAACGCGACCGCGGTGTGCGATCAGGGTCGCGCGATGTTGCAGCAGCAGCGTTCGGTCGTCGACACGCTGTGCCCGCGCCTCGATCAGGTCGCCGCGACGAGCTGTCTCCAGCAGCTCGCGAGCCTGCCATGCCCCGATCAGGCGGCGACGCCGCAGGACCTCATCACGATGGCCTACGGCCTCGATCCATGCATGCGGTCGTGCGAACGTTAGCCGCGTGAAGCGCGTCACCGTCGGGCTCGCGGTCGTCGCCGCGCTCGGGCTCGGGTGTCGCGGCAAGCAGCCCAAGGCGCGCGCGACCGCCGCCGCCGACGACGCCGGCGTGGTCGGCCCGACGATCCGCGATCTGACCGGCACCGCGGGCGCCGCGCCCTTCCCCGAGCCCAGGCTGCCGATGCCGCACCAGCTGCGCAGCTCGCTGCTCGAGCCCGGCGCCGCGCCGCGCGCGGTGCGCCGCTATCGAGCGATCGGCGAGACCCGCGAGCTGCGGGTCGCGGTGACGATCACCGCCCGCAGCTATCGCGACGGCGCGTGGTCCGACGCCACCGTGCTGCCGGTTGTCACCGATGGCTTCGGCGTCACCGTCGACGCCACGCCCGGCGCCGCCACGACGACGATCGCGCTGCGCGGCCTGGTCGGCGAGATCGCCGCGGGCGCCGACGCCGGCCGCGCCGAGGCCGAGGCGTACCTCGGCCGCTGGCGCAAGCTCCTCGAGCGGCGCCGCCTCACCGTCGCGATCGATCCGCGCGGCGCCCTCGGCGCGATCACCGTCATCGACGATCCGATCGCCGCCACCGCCGCCGCCGACGACACCCACGACGAGCTGGTGCAGCGCTGGCTCGGCCTCGCGGTGCCGCTGCCCGCCGAGCCGATCGGCGTCGGCGCCCGCTGGCGCGTCGTGACCCTCCTCCGCACCGGTGGCGCCGTCGTCAAGCAGACCGCGACCTACCGCCTCGCCGCGATCGACGGCGACGCCTGGACCATCGCCGTCGAGCTCGAGCGCGTCGCCGAGCAGCAGCTCATCGACGTGCCCGGCCTCCCCGACTCCGTCACCACCGAGCTGATCGCGCTGCGCCGCACCGTCGCCGGCACCGTCACCATCGCCGCCACCTCGCCGCTGCCCCGGGCCGGCCGCCTCACCAGCGCGTCGACCGCCCACGCGCGCTTCACCGCCGATCGCCGCGGCGCGATCGACGAGGTCAGCGACGACACCGCGACCATCGCGATCGAGTCGCGATGACGCGTGTTACGACTCTCGCATGACCGAGCTCGTCTCTCGCGATCCCGCCACCGGTGAGCCGGTCGGCTCGGTCGCCGTCACGCCCGTCGACGCCATCCCCGCGATCGTCGCGCGCAGCCGCGCCGCCAGCATCGGCTGGGCCGCCCTCGACGTCGCCGCCCGCGCCGATCGCCTGCGCCCCCTCGCCGCCGCCATCCGCGCCGCCGAGGCCGACCTCGCCCGCCTCCTCACCCGCGAGATGGGCAAGCCGCTCCGCGACGCCACCGGCGAGATCCGCTCGGTCGCCGACGGCCTCGACCACGAGCTCGCCGAGATCGTCGCCGCCCTCGCCCCCGAGCCGGTCGACGACGATCGCACCCGCTCGACCATCTACCGCGACCCGCTCGGCGTCTGCGCCGCGATCACGCCGTGGAACTTTCCGTTCGCGATGCCGCACTGGATGATCCTCCCCGCCCTCGTCGCCGGCAACACCGTCGTCTGCAAGCCCAGCGACCAGACGCCCCTCATCGCCGCCGCCTACGTCGACCTCCTCACCCCCCTCCTCCCTCCCGATGTCTTGCTCGTCATCCACGGTGCCGACGATCAAGGCAAGGCCCTCGTCGCCGCCGACGTCGACCTCATCGCCTTCACCGGCTCGCGCGCCGTCGGCAAGCACATCATGGCCGCCGCCGCGTCCGGCCTGAAGCGCGTCATCCTCGAGCTCGGCGGCAAGGACCCGCTGCTGGTCCTGTCCGACGCCGACGTCGACAAGGCCGCCGCCTTCGCCGCCCGCAACAGCTTCCGCAACGCCGGCCAGGTCTGCGTCGCCACCGAGCGCATCTACGTCGATCGCACCATCGCCGATCGCTTCATCGCGCGCCTCACCGCCGAGGCCGACAAGTACACCGTCGGCCCCGGCCTCGACGACGCCACCCGCATCGGCCCCATGGTCTCCGATCGCCAGCGCGACCACGTCCTGTCCCAGCTCGCCACCGCCGTCGCCGACGGCGCCACCATCGTCCGCGGCGGCAGCCACCGCGATCGCTTCGTCGAGCCCACCGTCGTCGTCGACGTCCGCGCCGACATGGCCATCGCCCGCGAAGAGACCTTCGGCCCCGTCGCCTGCGTCACCATCGTCGACGACGACGCCGCCGCCATCGCCCTCGCCAACGACACCCGCTACGGCCTCGGCGCCGTCGTCTTCGGCCGCGACGACACCCGCACCGCCTCCGTCGCCCGCCGCCTCACCGCCGGCATGGTCGGCATCAACCAAGCCGTCTTCGGCGCCCGCGGCACCCCCTGGGTCGGCGCCCGCGAGAGCGGCTACTCCTTCCACAGCTCCCGCGACGGCCACCGCAACTTCACCCAGACCCGCGTCATCTCCCGCCCCCGCTGATCCCGCCCGGGTTCCTCGCCAACGGCGTGCGCGGTCTCGCCATCTCCGCCGCGCGGAGACTCAACCATGCGATCGGTCGCCGCGCGTCGGTCCTTACTCGTCGGGCATCGCGTTCGCAGGCTGGTCGGGACGCGAAGGCATCCCGTTCGTCTGGCCGCGCGGCCATGCGCTGCTGCCGGTGTCGTATCCGACGACGTGGCTCCTCAAGATCGGCTGGCGGATCGTTGAAATTTTCGGAGCTCGAGATGAGAGCGGATCACGCGAACCAGTACATCGCGAGGTTGGCGGCGACGATCGCGGCGTTGCCGCCGGCGTGGAGGCCGATCGTCAAGAGCACCGAGCCGGTGCGCAGGAACACCAGCGTGAGCATGACGCTGCCGAACGCGTTGGACGGATCGAAGTTGCCGTAGAGCACGTGCAGGTACGCGAACGCGGCGGCGCCGATCGCGAAGGCGGCGACGCGCCCGAACGCGGCGACCGCGGCGGGCAGGAGCGCGAGGCGGTAGATCATCTCCTCGTAGATCGGCCACACCACGATCGGCCACGACGCGTAGGCGAGCACCGAGCCGAGCGGCGGCACCCGCCACAACGGCGCGCCGCGGACCCGCGCGATGATCACGGCGACCGCGATCGCGACGACCACGGCGGCGGCGGTGATCGCGATGGCCCAGGCCCACGCGCGGCGCTCATCGGGCGGCAGTCGGCGCCAGCCGAGGCTGTCGGGGCCGCGCGGATCGCGCATCGCCAGGTGCGATGACACCAGCACCGCGACGGTCGCCAGCAAGAACCGCGGGACGTACGCGCCGCCGCGATGGATCAGCCAGTAGTCGATCGCGACGATCGCCGCCGCGTAGCCGAACGCCGCGGCGCGCGCGCGTCGGCTCTCGAACACGACGCCCAGCGCGGGCCAGCCCGACATCGCGGCATTGTACGCTGCAGGTCGCCGTGACCGCCGCCGCCGCCACCCCGCTCGATCCGCGCATCCCGGTCACCGTCCTCACCGGCTTCCTCGGCGCGGGCAAGACCACGCTGCTCAATCACCTGCTGCGGCTCCCGGCGCTGGCCCGCACCGCGGTGCTGATCAACGAGGTCGGCGCGATCGCGATCGATCATCACCTCGTGCGTGACGTGAAGGGCGACGCGATCGTCCTGGCGTCGGGCTGCATCTGCTGCACCGTCGCCGGCGATCTGGTGCGCGCCCTCGCCGAGCTGTACGCGCAGGCGCAGCGCGGCGACGTCCCCGCCTTCGATCGCGTCCTCATCGAGACGACCGGCCTCGCCGATCCGACCGGCGTCATCGCCACGCTGGTGACCCACCCGCTGATCGCGCGCGCGTATCGACCCGACGCCGTGGTCACCGCGGTCGATGGCGTCCTCGGCGCCACCACGCTCGCGCGCCACCGCGAGGCCGCGGCCCAGGTCGCGCTCGCCGATCGCCTGATCATCACCAAGGCCGATCGCGCCACCGACGCCGAGCTCGCCGCGGTCGAGGCCGCGCTCGACCTACGCAACCGCGGCGCACCCCGGGTCCGGGTGTCGGACGGCGCGATCGATCCCGCGTGGCTGCTCGCGCCCGCGGCGGTCCACGATCGCGACGGCGCCGCGCTCGCGATCTGGCTGCGCCACGCGACGTCGACGCCGGCCTTGTCGTTCGCCGACGCTGATCGGAGTCGGCACGACGACATCGTCACCGCGGTCGCCGGGTTCGCCACACCGCTGCGGATGGGGCCGCTCGCGCTGTGGCTATCGCTGATCACGCAGATGCATGGCGCCGCGTTGCTGCGGGTGAAGGGGCTGGTCGCGGTCGCGGGCGACGATGCGCCGATGGTGATCCAGACGGTGCAGCACGTCGTGCATCCCGCGCGTCGGCTCGCGGCGTGGCCCGACGACGATCGTCGGACCCGCCTGGTGTTCATCGCTCGCGGCCTGACGGCGCAAGCGCTGCGAGCCCTCCTCACCAACCTCGCCGAGACGCTCGATCAGCCGCTGGTCGATGCCGCGCGCTGATCGCTCGTTGCAAGCAACCGCGGGTCAGCGAGACATCGTCGTGATGTCGGCGGTGCCGAGACCGGCGGTACGGGCCGAGGCAGAGAGCGTGCCCAGGCCGAAGGTCGCCAGCAACACGATGGCGCACGCGAACACGAGGTCGCGCTTGCTGCGGGTGTGCTGACGGCGAACGATCAGGTCGAGTCCGGTGGTGTGCATGCCTCGCGACTAGTTCAACAAGCGGACCAACACGCGATGAGCGCGCGTCGTCGACGACGACCGCTTCGGTCCGCGCAGTTGCGGCGATCGATCGTCGCCGCACGTCGTCGGGCGACGACGATTGCGCTTCACGGCGGTCGATCGTCGATGTCCCACGACAGGACAGTGCGACAGCGTCGGCGTCGCACCCGTCGGCGGTCGCGGCGCCGGTGTCAGGCTGGCGCGTGCGGTGGCCACTACAGACGCGGCGCCCGCGGCCGATACAGGACTTCAGTCCCTCAACGACACCACGGTCACGCCGTCGCCACCTTCGCTGCCCTCGCCCGCGCGCGACGACTTCACCGCCGCGTGCCCATGGAGGTGTTGCCGGAGCGCGGTGCGCAGCGCGCCCGTGCCGTGGCCGTGCAGGACGAAGATCGCGTCGTGGCCGAGCACCAGCGCCTCGTCCAGGAAGCGATCGAGGTTTGCCACCGACTCGTCGACCCGCTGGCCGCGCACGTCGAGCGTGGTCTGCGAGGTCCGCGCAACCACGCGGCCGGGCTCGGCGCCGTCGACCAGCTCGACCGGGACCGCCGCCGCACGCGCCGCGCCGCGACGACCGCGGCGACCACCGCCGCCCTCGGGCCTCGGGTCCGTGCCCTCCGCGTTGCTGCGGGCCGGCGCGGCGTCGCGCTTGTGGGTGTCGATCAGCACGTCACTGACGTCGACCGTCGCGTGCATCGCGCCGAGCCGCACGTCGACCTTGCCGCGCTCCGGGATCGCCGCGATCACGCCACGGCCACCCAGGCTCGGCACGATCACCGGCATGCCGATCGCCAGCTCGCCGTGGCGCGCGGTGCGGCCCGGCGGCAGCGGCGACTTCGGCTGGTGGCGCGCGACCTCGGCACCGACCTGCACCAGCGTCCGCCGCGCCGCCTGGACGTCGGCGAGCCGAGCCGCGGCGTCCTTGCGCCGCAGATCGGCGCGGACCCGGTCGACCTCGGTGCGGGCCTGGCGCAGCGCGCCCAGCGCCTCGCCGTGGCTGCGCGCGACCTCGCGATCGCCCTTCGCTCGCGCCCGCTCGCGATCGAGCCGGGCCGCGATCCGATCGCCCTCGTGAGCCTCGAGCTCGGCCAGGAGCGCCGCGCGTTCCTCCTCGAGCCGCACCCGCTGATCGGCGACGCTCGCGAGCAGGCGCTCGACGCTCATCCCGGCGTCGCCGAGCACGCTCTGGGCCCGATCGACCACCGCGTCGGGCAGGCCGACCTTGCGCGCGACGATCAGCGCGCCCGAGCTGCCGGGCACGCCGAGGTGCAGCTTGAAGGTCGGCTCGAGGCGCTCGAAGTCGAAGCCGACCGACGCGTTGACGTAGCGCGGGTCGGTGGCGGCGACCGCCTTCAGCCGCTCGTAGTGGGTCGTCACCATCGCGGTCACGCCGCGCGCCGCGAGCGCCTCGATCACCGCCTGCGCCAGGGCCGCGCCCTGATCGGGATCGGTGCCGACCGCGATCTCGTCGATCAACACCAGCATGCCGGGCCCGCCGTCGGCGAGCAGCTCGCGCAGCCGCCCGACGTGGCCGGTGAACGTCGACAGGTTGTGCTCGAGGCTCTGGGCGTCGCCGATGTCGGAGCGGACGTCGGTGAACCAGCCGATCGCGCTGCCGCTCTCGGCCGGCAGGTGCAGGCCGGCGCGCGCCATCAGCGCGCACAGCCCCGTGGTCTTCAGCGCGACGGTCTTGCCGCCCGCGTTCGGCCCCGAGATCAGCAGGCAGCCGCCCGCGCCGACCGTGACGTCGTTGGCGACGCAGCGCCGGCCGCCGAGCAGCATCAGCGGATGTCGCGCGTGGAGCAGCGCGATGCGCGGCGCGGCGTCGAGCACCGGCGCCGCCGCCACCAGATCGGCCGCGAGGATCGCCGCCGCCGCGATCACGTCGAGGGTCTCGGCCGCGGCGAGGCCGGCCTCGAAGCCGTCGGCCTCCTCGGCGACCCAGCCCGACAGCCGCGCGAAGATGCGGCGCTCCTCGTCGGCGACCTCGCACTCGGCCAGCTTCTTGCGGTTGTTGAGATCGACGATCTCCTCGGGCTCGATGAAGATCGTCTGGCCGCTCTGCGAGGTGCCGTGGACGATGCCCTTCACGAAGCCCTTGCCGTCGGTGCGGATCGGCAGCACGTAGCGATCCTCGCGCTGCGTGTAGTAGTCGTCCTGGAGCAGTGGCGCGTAGCGCGCGTCCTTCACCAGCTCGTCCATGCGGCGATCGAGCTGACCGGTCAGCGCCGCCACCGAGCGCCGCAGCGGCCCCAAGGCCGGGCTCGCGTGATCGAGCAGCCGGCCGTCGGGATCGAAGGCCTCGAGGATCGGGTGGAAGACGTGGCCGAGATCCGGGATCGCGACGCCGAGCTCGGCGAGGGCGGGCGTGGCGTCGGCGTGCTTCTTCAGGTGGGCGCGCAGCCGGGTCAGCGCGCGGCCGGTGTGGCCGACCGCGACCAGCTCCGCCGCGTCGAGGGCCGCGGCCTTGCGGACCCGCGCGATCGCCGGGCCGATCTCGACGATGCCGCCGAGCGGCAGCGCCGCGTCGATCGCCATCAGGTGGCGCGCCTCGGTCACCGCCGCGATGCGCGCCCGCGCCGCTTCGATCGCGTCGAACAGCGTCGCGACTCGCACCACCGCCGCGCCGCGCACGGTCGCGCAGCGGCCGGCCCAATGCTCGACGAGCGCGGGCCAGCCCAGATCAACGGACGTCTGTACGTCGAGTCCTTTCACGGCGCCGCTCGTGTAGCACACCCGCTCGATGAGAAAACGAGGTCTGGCAGGACCGCGCGAGGATGCCCGCCCGCAAGGCGCTGGGAGGGCCCCTCGCCGCAGCGTACTTCCTGTACGTGAGGACGAGGGAGGGGCCCAGCAACGCCGCGGGAGGGCACCGCAGCCGGTCCCCCCGCGCCGACGCCAGACGACCGACCCCTCAGAGCATTGGTCAGAACCGCGCTTCGGCCTCGACTCCCAGAGGAGATTCGGACCCTCGCGGTGCTCGTGTCCTCAGAGCATTGGTCAGAACTGCGATTCCGACTCGACTCCCAGAGGAGATTCGGACCCTCGCGGTGCTCGTGTCCTCAGCGCGTAGGGATCGGGGGAAAGCCCAGCGTCTGCGGCGACGGCACGACCTGGTTGCGGCCGTTGCGCTTGGCGGCGTAGAGGTTGTCGTCGGCGCGCTTGATGAGCGTCGGCGTGTCGAGCTGCA
>JAYTAJ010000756.1:0-8024 GCA_043737575.1 Myxococcales bacterium
CGCGACCGCGACGGGCGCCGCGGGACGCGCACGCGGCTCACCGCGGCGCGGCGCGATCGGCGTCGGGATCGGCGGCGGCGCGTCGAGCGGCAGGCCACCGCGCGCCAGGCGTAGCAAGCTCAGCACCGCGGGGCTGCCGGGATCGAGGTTCTGCGCGTGCTGCAGCACCGGTACCGCGCGCTCGTAGTCGGCGCGGCGCATCAGCACCTCGCCGAGCAGCGTGAAGCCGTCGCGGCTGGTGCGATCGGTCTTCACGACCTTCAACAGCTCGGCCTGCGCCTCTTTCCACTGGTGCAGCGCCGCGTGGCCGCGCGCGAGGACCAGGCGCCCCTCGTGGTTCTCGGGCGCGAGCCGCAGCCCCGACTGCGCGGCCTCGATCGCCTCGCGCGGCCGGCCCAGCGACAGGAACGCCGACGCGAGGTCGACGAACGCCGGCGACGCTGGATCGCGGCGCACGAGCAGCGCCAGCTCCTCCAGCTCCTCGGCGGTAGGACGCGGTGTTTCGGCCATCCGTTGCGCGGCGAGCGTACCCCGCGCGATGCGACCGCGGCAACGCGAGGTCGCGGCGATCTACGGCGCCGACCCGCAGGCGGCCTTGGCCGAGTAGCGCTGCCCCGGACAGGTGCCCGAGGCGCGGAACGTCTTGCCGTCGCAGCCACAGTACGCGCGCGCGTCGCGGGTGCAGCGCCGCTTCACGTCGGCGCAGATCCCGGGCGTGTCGGCGCCACAGCCCAGGCCCTCGCACGCGCCCGACTCGCAGTCGGTGGCGACCAGGCACGCCGAGCCAGCGGGCTTGGGCGCCGAGCTCACCGCGCACGCGCCCTTCGCGGCGTAGCGACGGCCCGGGCACGTGCCCGAGCCGTTGAACGTGACGCCGTCGCAGCCGCAGTACTGGCGCAGATCCATCGTGCACGGGCGCTGCTTGGTCATGCACACGCCAGGCGCGGCGTCGCCGCAGCCGAGCCCCTCGCAGGTCCCCGACGCGCACGCGGCGCCGTCGAGACACGCGGCGCCGTCGGGCAAGCCGGTGGTCGCCGGCTCGCACGCGCCCGCCTTCTCGTAGCGTCCGCCCGGGCAGCCGCTCGATCCGGTGAAGGTCACGCCGTCGCAGCCGCAGTACTCGACCGCGTCGGCGGTGCACACCCGGCCCGGATCGGCGCAGCGACCACCCGCGGCGCCACAGCCCTGGCCCTCGCACAACCCCGACGCGCAGTCCGAGCCGTCGTCGCACGCACCGCCGAGCGGCGCCCCCGACTGGTAGCCAGTGCCCGGCCCCGGCCCGGGCGGGATCGGCGCGGGCGCACCGCTCGGTGGACAGCCCGTGACGAGACACACGACGGCGAGCGCGAGCGCAGAGCGGATCATGGCGCGAATGTACGAGAGGACGATGCGAAAGCGCTACCGTTCACGCCATGGGCAACCGGTTCGGTGCTGCGCTCACCGTGACGACGTTTGGCGAGTCTCACGGCCCCGCGGTCGGCGTGATCGTCGACGGCTGTCCGCCGCGCCTGCCGCTGGCGATCGCCGACATCCAGCGCGCCCTCGATCGCCGTCGGCCCGGCCAGAGCTCGCTGGTGTCGGCGCGGCGCGAGCCCGACGAGGTCGAGCTGTTGTCGGGGCTGTCCGACGACGGCCTCACCCTCGGCACGCCGATCGCGATGATGGTCCGCACCCTTGACGCCCGCGGCAAGGACTACGGCGAGCTCGAGACCAAGTACCGACCGTCGCACGCCGACTACACCTACGACGCGAAGTACGGCATCCGCGCGATCGCAGGCGGCGGCCGCGCCAGCGCCCGCGAGACCGTCGGCCGGGTCGCCGCGGGCGCGATCGCCGAGGCGATCCTCGGGCCGCTCGGCGTCGAGGTCGTCGCGTGGGTCGACGAGGTGTCGGGCATCGCCGCGATCGTCGACGACGAGACCGTCACCCGCGCCGAGGTCGACGCGACGCCCGTGCGCTGCCCCGATCTCGGCGCCGCCGATCTGATGATCGAGTGCATCGAGGAGGCGCGCAAGGACGGCGACTCGGTCGGCGGCGTGATCCGCGCGATCGCCCGCGGCGTCCCCGCGGGCTGGGGCGCGCCGGTGTTCGACAAGCTCGACGCCGAGCTCGCCAAGGCGATGCTGTCGATCCCCGCGGTCAAGGGCTTCGAGATCGGGACCGGCTTCGCCGGCACCCTCGAGCGCGGCAGCGCCCACAACGACGTCATCTACCGCGACGACGCCGGCCGCGTCCGCACGCGGACCAATCGATCGGGCGGCGTGGTCGGCGGCATCTCCAACGGCGAGGCGATCACGATGCGCATCGCGTTCAAGCCGACCGCGACGATCATGCGACCGCAGGAGACGATCGATCGCGACGGCCAGGCCACGACCTTGTCGCCGCGCGGCCGCCACGATCCGTGCGTGCTGCCGCGGGCGGTGCCGATCGTCGAGGCGATGACCCTCCTCACGCTCGCCGATCACTTCCTGCGCCACCGCGGCCAGTGCGGATGAGCTAGCTCCGAGTTGGCTCAGCGCAGGCGGCGGCTGGCGATCGGCTGACGGCCGCAGGTGCCCGCGCACGGATCGATCTCCCAGCCGTGGCGCGCGCACACCAGGCGATCGCCGTCGAGGAAGCCGTCGGACAGCGAGCCGCCGTCGTGGGGGCAGCGATCGTCGATGACGAAGGCGCGGCGATCGTGGAGCACCACCAGCGCGACCGGGCGCCCGCCGTCGATCGCGGGGCCGACGGTGCCGGGCGCGGCGCGGCGCAGGGCGGCGGCCAGCGACGGACGACGCGGCTCGGGCGCGCGCGGTGCGGGCCCGATCGATGCGAGAGCGGCGGAGGTCGCGATCACGAGGCCACCCTACGGGGCCGGTCTGACGACCGCCTCCGGGAGACGGGCCGTCGGGTTTCTTGACCCCCGGTGGTCGGGCCGGGTAGCGTCTGCGGACGGTGGCGTGCGTCCTCGTCCATACCGAGGTCGACGGCGGGCTCCCAACCGACGCGGCTCGCGCCGTCCTCGGCGAGGGCCGTCGGATCGGCTCGACCCTCGGCGCGGCGGTGTACGCGGTGGCGTGGGTGCCGCCCGGGGCCGACGACGGCGAGCCGGCGCGCAAGCTGTGCGAGGCGCTGGGCCGCGGCGGCGCCGATCGCGTCGTGCTGGTGGCCGCGCCGGTCGCGCCGACCTTGTGGCTGACGATCGGCCCGGCCCTCGCGAAGCTGTGCGAGCACCTCCGGCCGAACCTGGTGATCCTCCCTGCCCACGGCGGCGGTCGCGACATCGCGCCGCGGCTGGCGGCGCGGCTCGGCGGCGCGTTCATCGCCGATCCCGCGGTCGAGACCGGCCCGCGCGGCGAGGTCGTGCTGGCGCGCCCGGTCTACGGCGGCGATCTGTGGCGACGGGTCCAGCTCGACGAGCTCGATCAGGTCGCGGTGATCACGCTGTCGGCCGATCGCCCGACCGCGGGCGGCGCCGACGAGGCCGAGCAGGTGCGCCTCGAGATCGCGCTGCCCGGGGCGTCCGGCCTCGAGGTGATCGCGAGCCGCGCCGACGACGCCAGCGCCCTCGAGCGGGCCCGGGTGATCGTCGTCGCGGGCGCCGGCGTCAGCCCGGCCGCGCTGCCGCTGATCGAGGCGCTCGCCAAGGCGCTCGGCGCCGAGCTGGCCGGCACCCGCGGCGCGTGCGAGCGCGGCCACATCGCGGCCGATCGCGAGATCGGCGTCGGCGCCCGTCAGGTGACGCCGGATCTGTACGTCGCGTGCGGCGCGTCGGGCTCGACCGCGCACCTCGGCGCGGTGTCGCTCGACGCCGAGATCATCGCGATCGATCGCGATCCGCGCGCGCCGATCTTCCGCGCCGCGCGCTGGGGCCTGGTCGGATCGATCGAGGACATCGTGCCGGCGCTGCTCACCGCCCTCGAGGCGCCGCCGTGACCGTCGCGATCCTGGTGCGACGGGCCCAGGCCCGGCCCGGCCAGCTCGACGACGAGCAGGTGCTCGGGCCGTGCGAGCGCGGCGCGCTGTCGGTGGGCCTGCAGCTCGCGCGCGACCTCCACACCGAGGCGATCGCGATCGCCGCCGGGCCGAGCCGCCGCGAGGATCGGGTGCTGGCGATGGCGCTGCGCGCCGGGTGCGCGCGCGGCGTGCGGGTGTGGGGCGACGGCCAGGACGACCTCGACTTCCTCGGCATCGCCGAGATCCTCGCGGCCGCGGTGCGCAAGGTCGGCGCCGATCACGTCGTGTGCGGCGATCGATCGGTCGACGAGCGGACCGGCGCGATCGGCCCCGCGGTCGCCGAGCTGCTCGGCGTCGCGCACCTCACCGGCGTGCTCGCGGTCCGCGTCGACGACGATCCCGCGGGCGCGGTGATCGACGCCGAGCACCTGTCGGATCGGCGGCGGCTGACGGTGCGCCTGCGCGGCAAGGTCGTCCTCAGCGTCGGCGCGCCGCCGCTGCGGGCCCGCGAGCCCGAGGGTCCGGTCGGGGCGCCGGTCACGATCCCCGCGACCGGCGGGCAGTCGATCGCGAGCCACGATCTCGAGGAGCTCGGCCTCGACGCCCGTCGCCTGGCGCCGCGCCGCGCGCCCGCGGGTCGGTTGCGGCCGATGCGCGGCTCGCGTCAGGCCACGATCCTCCCGGACGCCGCCGCGCTGGTCGAGCGGCTGCGCGGCGTCCACTTCCTCCGCGACAAGCCGGGGGGCGACACGTGAGCGTCCGCCCGGCGCTGGTGCGCGCGCTGCATCCGGTCGTGGTGGTCGGCCTCGGCGACGACGCGCTCGACGTGGTCGGCGCCTGCGTCGCGGCGCGCGGCCTCGGCCACCCGCAGGCCGCGACCACCGACGAGCTCGCGGGGCGGGTCGCCGACGGCGTCGTCGCGGGCGCGTGGATCGACGCCGAGCCCGCCGCCGCCGCCGCGCTGGCTCCCGCCGCGCGCGCCGCCGCCCAGGCGTCACGGCCGCTGCTCGTCCTCGCGCGGACGCCCCGCGCGCGCGCGATCGAGACCGCGGCGAGCCTCGCGTTCCTGCGCGCCCATGGCGCGGCGGTCTTCACCGATCCCGACGCGTGGATCGAGGCCTTGTGTCTGCTGGCGGCCCACGGCGCGCCCGCGGGTCCGCGCACCGCGATCGTCGCGCCCGACGGCGGCTACCTCGCCGCCGCGGCGCGGACCCTCGGCCCCGACGACGGCCGCCGCCCGAGCTGGGCCAGCCGCACCGACGAGCTGGCGCCGAGCGACGTCGTGCTGATCGCGCGGGCGAGCTGGGCCGACGCCGCCGCGGCGCCGCCGACCGCGGCGCTGCGCATCCCGCTGGTCGAACGCGCCGAGCTGATCGGCGCCGCGCCGTCGGGCGCGCTGGTCGGGCTGCGCGCCGCCCTCGCCGCGACGACGACGGTGGGCCGCGCGGTCGAGCGCGCCCGGGCCGGGCTCGGCGCCGCGGGCCGCTCGGCGCGGGCCGAGCTCGAGGTCGACGAGGATCGCCTCGCGCGTCAGCTCACCAAGCTCGCGGCCGGCGATCAGCGGCTCGGCGATCACGAGACCAAGACGCTCTTGTCGGCGTACGGCGTCGCGATCACGCGGCAGGCGGTCGCGACCTCGACGTCGGCGGCGCTGCGCATCGCCGCGAAGGCCGGCTATCCCGTCGACGTGAAGCCGTGGGGCCCCGACGTCGCCAGCGAGCGCGGCGGCTGTCCGATCGAGCGCGACCTCGCGACCGCCGCCGACGTCCGCCGCGCCTTCGCCGCGGTGCTGACCCGCGCCGGTCAGCCGGTCGACAGCGGCGCGGTGATCGTCCGCGCCAGCCCGGCGCCCGGCCGCGAGATCCTCGCGCGCATCGCGCAGCTGCCGCACCTCGGCTGGACCGTCGTCGTCGAGGCGCCCGGCCAGCCGCCCGAGGCCGCGCCCGCCCCGCTCCGCGTCGCCGACGCCGCCGCGCTCGCCGCGGTCGTGGTCGCGACCCGCGCCGGCGACGACGAGCCCGATCGGGTCGGCCTCGCGAACCTGCTGCGCCGCGCCTCGCATCTCACCGTCGATCACGCCGACGCGATCGCGCGCCTCGAGCTCGGCCGCATCGTCGTCGGCGCCAAGGGCGGCGACACCCTCGTCGTCGATGCCGAGATCGAGCTGCGCTGAGCGATCGCTCAGCCGATCGCGGCGCGGGCGATCGCGGTCAGCGCCTCGGGCGTGTTGCGCGTCGGATCGTCGAGCGCGGCCTCGAACGCGGCGGCGAGGCCACGGCCGATCGACGGTCCGGGCGCGATGCCGAGCGCGGCGATCAGCGACGCGCCCGTGATCGCCAGCTCCGACGGCGCGAGGGCGTCGCCGCGGGCGAGGATGGTCTCGGCGATCGCCGCGAGGTCGGCGCCGATCGGCTCGCCCGCCACGGCGCGCGCGCGCCACACCTCGACGACCAGCGGCGCCAGCGGACGCCCCGCCGCGGCGAGGCGGCGCCGCACCGCGATCTCGTCCGCCGACGACGCCCGCGCGACCTTCGCCAGCCGCACCGCGCGATCGCGCTCGTCGTTCGCGGCTTTCAAGCGCCGCATCGCCTTGTCGACCGCCGCCGACGCGTCGCCAGCGCCCGCGCCGATGAGCAGCAGCGCCAGCCGCGCGGCCACCGGCGCGGCGTCGATCCACGCGCACCGCAGCGCCCAGTCGGGCGCGTCGGCCGCGGCCTCGGGCACCTCCTGCGCGAGGACGCCGACCCGCTGCGCGATCGCCAGCGACGGGCCCGGCCGCGGCGCGGCGAGCAGCTTGTCGAGCTCGACCTTCACCCGCTCGCGCGACACCTTCGCGAGCGACGGCAGCGCCGCCGGGATCGCGGCCTCGGTGTCGGGATCGAGGGCGAAGTCGAGCGTCGCCGCGAACCGGATCGCCCGCATCACCCGTAGGCCGTCCTCGGTGAAGCGCTCGGTCGCGTCGCCGACCGCGCGCAGCCGCCGCGCCGCGAGATCGCCCTGGCCGTCGAACGGATCGTGCAGCACCAGCCGCACCGGATCGAACGCGATCGCGTTCACGACCAGATCGCGCCGCGCCAGATCCTCGACCAGCGGCACGCCGAACTGCACCGACGTCGGCCGCCGCCCGTCCTGGTAGGCGCCCTCGCCGCGGTAGCTCGTCACCTCGATCGCGAGCCGCTCGCCGCCGCGCCCCGCCATCACCGTCACCGTGCCGTGCTGCAGGCCGGTCGGGATCGTCCGCGGGAACGCCGCGATCACCGCCTCGGGCCGCGCGCTGGTGCCGACGTCCCAGTCGCCGGTCGGGCGATCGAGCAGCACGTCGCGGATCGCGCCGCCGACCGCGACCGCCTCGAAGCCAGCGTCGGTCAGCGTGCGGCAGACCTCGAGCACCGCGAGCGGCGTCGCCGCGCGCAGCTTGGCGATCAGCGGATCGGTCATTCGGTCGACGCCGCGCTGCGCAGGCGCTCAAACACTTCCGAGGCGCGCTGCCGCAACGTCGCGGCCTCGGCGGCCTCGCCACGCGCGGCGCGAAAGTCGGCGAACGCCCAGTACACCTTCGCCAGCTCGAGCTCGTTGCGCATCGTGCCGAGCACGTCGATCGATCGGCGGAACTGCTCCTCGGCCGCGACCGGGTCGCCCTTGGCCGCGGCGATCACCGCAGCGGCGCGGTGGGCGGCGCCGATCGGCACCCGGGCCCCGACGCTCTCGCCGATCTGCAGCGACCATCGCACCTCGCGCTCGGCCGCCGCGAGATCACCGCGCGCCAGCTCGGCGTCGGCGGCGCGACGATGGGCCTCGGACAGCGCGACCCGATCGCCGAGCGTGCGCGCCAGCTCCTTGGCCCGCGCCAGATCGACCACCGCCTCGGCCGGCTGACCGAGCGCGGTCTTGTGCTCGCCGGCGCGCGACAGCACGTCGACCAGCGCGACCTTGTCGCCGATCTCGGTCGCGATCGTGCGGCCCTCGGCGAGCAGCTCGAGGGCGTGGACGTGGTTGCCGTCGGCGCCGTGGACGCCGGCCAGATCGCACAGCGACTGCACCACGCCCGAGCGATCGTCGATGTCGCGCCGCAGATCGAGCGCCTC
>JAYTAJ010000757.1:0-3515 GCA_043737575.1 Myxococcales bacterium
CGCCGCCGCGAGCGGACGACGAGCAGCGCGGCGCCCGCGCCGACGAGGATGGCGGCCCAGGGCAGAGCGCGCTCGAACAGGCTGCGATACGGCGGCACGGTGTCGAGGTACGCGCGGCGCTCGCGGATCAGCGCGGCGTGGACCGGCCGGTAGGTCAGCGCGAGATCGTAGATCGCGGCGGCGTGCTGCACCGTCTTCGTCGACGCGATCAGGTTGCCGAGATCGGCGAGCAGATCGGCGACGATCGGATCGGGAGGCGCGACGAAGCCCGTGCGCTCGTGGAGCTGATAGACGAGCGCCATCTCGACGTCGTGGTGGTTCTTCCCGTCGGGCCAGGACCGCGGCCGCTTCGGCACGCGGCCGGTGCCGAAGTCGACGCCGAGCACCGAGTGGGTCTCGAGCCAGCGCGGATCCCCGGCGAGCGCGAGCTTGGCCTCGAGGATGCGGACGTGGAGCCACTCGCTGCCGTAGTGCGAGGCGGGGTTGCGCCGGATCCCTTCGGCGATCCAGCGCAGCGCCAGGGCGTCGTCGCCCGCCAGCTCGTACGCGGTGCCGAGGTTGGCGGCGACGATGTACTCGCCGGGATGGTCGCGCTCGACTGCCTCGAGGAGCGCCACCGCCTCGGCGGCGCGACCGTGATAGACGAGCGACGCAGCGTGGTCGCTGCGCAGCTTGAAGTCGGCGTCGGGCGCCGGCGCGGCGCCGAGCGGAGCGTTGGCCTGCGCCTGGTGCTTCGCGTGGTAGGTGATGCGGCGCAGATAGTCGGCGGGGTTGGCGATGTACTCGACCTCCTCGCCGTGGACGTTGGTGCCGTAGCGGTTGATGCACGCCTCGGCCGGGCGCGCCGCCGCCACCGCGACTCCGACCAGCGCGACGACGGCGACGAGGCGGTTCATCGTTCGCGGATCGTACCGTGCGTCCCGGGCTGCGCGGCTGGCAGAAAGGAGTAGACTGCGCGCGCCATGGCGCAACAGTACGTGTTTGTGATGAAGGACCTCCGCAAGATCGTGCCGCCCAAGCGGGAGATCTTGAAGGGCATCTGGTTGTCGTTCCTGCCCGGCGCCAAGATCGGCGTCATCGGCAACAACGGCGCCGGCAAGAGCACGCTGCTGAAGATCATGGCCGGTCTCGACAAGGACTTCGTCGGCGACGCCATGCCGGCGCCGGGCCTGAAGGTCGGCTACCTGTCGCAGGAGCCGCAGCTCGATCCGACCAAGGACGTCCGCGGCAACGTCGAGGAGGGCGTCGCCGACGTGCGCGCGCTCCTGACCCGCTTCGAGCAGATCTCGATGCGGATGGGCGAGGACGTCACCGACGCCGAGATGAACAAGCTCATGGACCAGCAGTCGGCCATGCAGGACAAGATCGACGCGGTCAACGGCTGGGACATCGACCAGTACCTGCAGGTGGCGATGGACG
The DNA here is from genome assembly GCA_043737575.1 of Myxococcales bacterium. GTDB lineage: Bacteria > Myxococcota_A > Polyangia > Haliangiales > Haliangiaceae > UBA2376. The sequence goes on from JAYTAJ010000757.1 coordinate 1,420, forward strand.
CGCTGCGGCTGCCGCCGGGCGACGCCGATGTCACCAAGATCTCGGGCGGCGAGCGCCGCCGGGTCGCGCTGTGTCGCCTGCTCCTGTCGAAGCCCGACATGCTGCTGCTCGACGAGCCGACCAACCACCTCGACGCCGAGAGCGTGGCCTGGCTCGAGAAGACCCTCGAGAAGTTCCCGGGCACCGTCGTCGCGATCACCCACGATCGCTACTTCCTCGAGAACGTCGCCGAGTGGATCCTCGAGCTCGATCGCGGCGAGGGCCACCCGTTCCACGGCAACTACACCGCGTGGCTCGAGGGCAAGGCCAAGCGCCTGTCCGAGGAAGAGAGCAAGCAGAACGCGCGCCAGCGCATGCTGGCCCGCGAGCTCGAGTGGGTGCGCAGCTCGCCCAAGGCGCGCCAGGCCAAGAGCAAGGCCCGCATGCAGCGCTACGACGAGATGGTGTCGGAGGCGCAGAAGGAGGCGCGCGATCCCACGCTCGAGATCGTGATCCCGCCCGGCCCGCGCCTCGGCAACGACGCGGTGATCTTCGAGAACGTGTCGAAGGGCTACGGCTCGCGCCTGCTGATCGACGATCTGTCGTTCAAGCTGCCGCGCGGCGGCATCGTCGGCGTCATCGGCCCCAACGGCGCCGGCAAGACCACGTTCTTCCGCATGATCATGGGCCTCGAGAAGCCCGACAAGGGCACGATCAAGATCGGCGAGACCGTCCGCCTCGGCTACGTCGACCAGAGCCGCGACGTGCTCGAGGACAGGAACACCGTCTTCGAGGAGATCTCCGACGGCAGCGAGCAGTTCATGCTCGGCGACAACAAGGTCGCGTCGCGCGCCTACGTGTCGTCGTTCAACTTCCGCGGCGTCGATCAGCAGAAGTTCGTCGGCAACCTGTCGGGCGGCGAGCGCAACCGCGTCCACCTGGCGAAGATGATCCGCACCGCCGGCAACCTGCTCCTGCTCGACGAGCCGTCGAACGATCTCGACGTCGACACCCTGCGCGCGCTCGAGGACGGCCTGCTCAACTTCCCGGGCTGCGCGGTGGTCATCAGCCACGATCGCTGGTTCCTCGATCGCATCGCGACCCACATCCTCGCGTTCGAGGGCAACAGCCACGTCGAGTGGTTCGAGGGCAACTACGCCGACTACGACGCCGACTTGCACCGGCGCAAGGGCACCGACGCCGACCAGCCGCATCGCATCAAGTACAAGCCGCTGACGGTGTGATCGAGACGAGCCCGAAGGAGTTCCGGCTCGGGCTCGCCCTCGGCGTCCTCGCCTACGCGACGTGGGGCGTGGTGCCGCTGTTCTGGGGGCTGCTGCGCGCGGTCGATCCGATCGAGATCCTGGCGCACCGCGCGCTGTGGGGCCTGGTCTGCTTCGTCGTCTTGACCGCGGCGACCCGGCAGCTCGGCGCGGTGCGCGCGCGGTTCGGCGATCGCCGCGTGATGCTGACCTTGCTCGGCACCGGCTCGCTGCTCGCGATCAACTGGGGGCTGTTCATCTGGGCGACGCTGTCGGGGCACCTGTTGCAGGCCAGCCTCGGCTACTTCATCAACCCGCTGGTCTCGGTCGCGCTCGGGGTCGGCTTCCTCGGCGAGCGCCTCGGCCACGCGACCAAGGTCGCGATCGGCCTCGCCGCGATCGGCGTGGTGTGGCTCGCCGCGGGGACCGGCGTGCCGTGGGTCGCGCTGGTGCTGGCGCTGTCGTTCGGCGTGTACGGGCTGGTCCGCAAGGTCGTCCGCGTGCCCGCGCTGGTCGGCTCGACCATCGAGACCGCGGTGATGGCGCCGATCGCGATCGGGTACCTGGCGATCCTCTACGCGCGCGGCGACGGCGTGGTCGGTCACGGCGACGCGCGCACTCACCTCTTGCTGATCGCGGGCGGCGCCGTCACCGCGTTGCCGCTGGTGTGGTTCACGTCGGCAGCGCGGCGCCTGCCGCTGTCGATCGTCGGCCTCCTGCAGTACCTGGCGCCGACCGGCCAGCTCCTCACCGCGCTCCTGGTCTTCGACGAGCCGCTCGCCAACGACAAGCTGATCGCGTTCGCCTTCATCTGGGCCGCGCTCGCGGTCTTCTCCGTCGAGCTGGTCCGCCGCA
>JAYTAJ010000758.1:0-8016 GCA_043737575.1 Myxococcales bacterium
GATCTCGTTCGACAGCTTCAGGTTGGCCGGGTGCTCGTCGGGGATGCGGCCGAACGGCGAGTCGCCGGTGCCGCAGCGCGCGCTGTTCGGATCCTTCGAGTGCGAGCAGCCGAACTGGATCATGAAGTTGCCGATGATCCGGTGAAAGTGCAGCCCGTCGTAGAAGCCGCTCTTGGCGATCTTGATGAAGTTGGCAGCGGTGATGGGCATCTTGTCGAGATAGATCTCGGCGGTGAAGCTGCCCAGGGAGGTCTCGAAGGTTGCGGTCGGGTTCGCCATGGCCGTTCCTAACACGGGTCCCCGCTGCAAGACATCGGAGGATGGATGCGTTAGATCCGCGCCATGAGCCACACCTCTCGCATCGTCTTCGCGCTCGCGCTCGTCGTCGGCGCCGCCACCGCCTGCGGCGGCAAGTCGGCCGCGCCCACCGCTGACGAGACCACGCCGCCCGCCGGTGGTCGCATGGCCGCGCCCGGCACCGTGGTCGGCGACGCCGCGATCTACGGCAAGCTGAAGGAGTCGGCGATCGCGCTGCCGGCCGGACCCAAGGACATGGAGTGCGCGGGCGATCAGCCCACGCTCGGCGAGCAGGTCATGGCGTGGGAGACCCAGATGGGCGGACCGATCGGCGCGCGCTGCGAGCTCAAGCACTGCACGATCGAGCTGTCGTCGCAGATCGATCCGTCGTGCGACACCAACCGTGATCAGGACGGCTGCGACGGCTCGAGCATGACCGTCGAGTTCGACGTCGACGACGCCGGCGAGATCGTCCCGGCGTCGCTGATGTGCATGGCCGCAGGCTGAGCATCCGAGCGCAGCGAGGTTGCGAATCTCGTCTGGGAGTCGAGTCCGAAGGGCAGTGCTGCCGAATTCCCATCACGGGCCGAAGGCCAGCGCGCGCAGCGCCTGGCTCTGCGCGCCCAGCTGATCGAGCTCGGCGGCCAGGAGCGGTTGCGCCGCGGCCTCGGCGGCGAGGCGGGCCAGCCCGTCGGCGAGCGGGCCGGGCGGCGCGGCGTGCTCGCGCGCGAACAGCAGCAGGAGCGCCGCGGTCGCCTCGTCGCCGGCGATGCGATAGGCCTCGGTCGCGCGCAGCGCGTCGACCGCGCGCGCCACCGCCGCGGCGTGATCGGGCGCGTCGGGCCGACGCAGCATGCAGTGGTTGGTCAGCTCGGCGAGCGACGCCGCGATCGTCGCGAGCGAGGTGTCGGCCGACCACGGCGCGGTCAGGGCCGCGCGCAGCCGCGCCGCCAGCTGACGCCACGAGTCGCCGGCGCACGCCAGCGACAGGCTGACGCCATCGGCGCCGGCGCGGCGCCGCAGCCGGACCCAGCCGCGCGACAACCCGTTGCTGGGATCGATCGTGCGCATCGCCGCGTCGAGCCGGTCGAGGGCGATCCAGTGCGGCGGGTACTTGAAGCGCGCGACGTCGAGGACGAGCACCAGATCGCGGGCCGCGTGGTAGCCGCCGATCGGCGAGAAGTGCCCGGCTCCGGTCTGGCCGAGCACGCTGCGATCGTAGCCCGCGATGATCACGGTGCCGGGCGCGGCGCAGGCGTCGGCGATCGCGGCCCGCAGCGTGGCCGCGTCGGCGCCCGGCCGCGCGACCTCGGCGTCGGCGCGATTGCAGCGCGCCAGGCACGCGACGGTGTCGAGGTCGACGCCGCGCAGCCGGACCTCCTCGAGCGACACGCAGCAGTCGAGCAGCTCCTCGCTGAACCACCGCCACGGCCCCTTCCACAGCCGGCCGGGATCGATCGCGAGGGCGTTGAGCGCCACCACCAGCGACGACAGCCCGCAGAACGCCGGGTCGGACTGCGTGTGATATTGCTCGGCCAGCGCGAAGTAGCCGCCGAGGCCGCCAGCCGCGAGCGCCTCGCCGAACAGGCGGCGGCCGTCGTCGGAGCCGAACGGGATCGCGTCGCCCGGCAGCGGCCGTCGGTACAGCGTCTCGGTCACGTCATCGATCCAGCGCCAGCGCGATCAGCGCCAGCAGCTTGCGGGCGTCGGGATGCTCGACGTTCTCCTCGATGAAGCCGTGGATGAACGGCTGCACCTTCGCCAACAGCTCGAGGGTGTCGCCGCCCGACACCCGATCGAGATCCTCGAACGACGCGATGCGCGGCGACCGCCCGGTGCCGCGCTGGTAGAACTGCGCGATCAGCGCCGCGTGGAAGATGCAGTTGACGATCGCGTCGGCGCCGCCCAGCTCCTGATCGTGGACGCTGACGAACTGCGTGATCGCGCTCTGGCTCTGCACGAAGCCGCCGACCAGCACCGCCGAATAGTTCGGGTCGCTCATCTTCTTGCTGGCCTCGGCCACGACCTCGGTGACGGCTTCCTTCTTCAGCGGCATCACGACACCTCTTTCGGTAGCGGGGCGATCGGCGGACGGCTGGCGCCGAACCGACACAGCGCCTCGGCGGTGACCGCGGCGACCTCGGCGGCGAGGTTGGTGCAGAACGCCTTGCGGCGCGGCCCGAGGAAGTCGCCGAGCGGGCGCACCAGGCTGTTGCAGATCGTGTCGGGGGCGTCGCCGCGCTCGATCCGCGCGGGCGCGGTGTCCTGGTACCAGACCATCGCGGCGCGCAGCGGCGCCGTGACCGGGCCGCCCGGATCGGGATCGCCGAGCAGCTCGCCCAGCACCTGCTCGCCGGCCCGCAACGCGCCGCAGGTGCCGGCGCCGGTGATGCCGCCGCGGCGCAGCGACTGGTACGCGGGCGTCGCCAGGCCGAAGGTCTCGGCGATCGCGATGCCGCAGCTGCGGTGGGCGACCCGGACGCCCTCGTACAGCGTGAACGCGGTGGCGCGCGCCGCGTCGACGTACGCGGCCTCGTCGGCCGCCAGCGCGCGGTCGGCCGCGGGGTCGCGCCTGGACTCGCTCATCCCCGGATGCTACTGCCGAGGCAAGGCTTCGTGGAACCGCTCGCGACCAGAGACCATCGGCGATTGGCGCGCCTCGCGATCGTCGCGTCGGTGGCGCTGCACACGCTCGGCCTCCTCGGCCTGCGCTGCGGCGAGGCGCCGCCGCGTCCCGAGCGCAAGCCTGGCTTCACGATCGACATCGAGACCGCGCCGAAGCCGCGCCAGGCCCAGGCCCTGCCGCCCGAGGAAGAGCGCGCGGCCACGGCGATCCCGCCGCCCAGGGCCCCGGTCGAGGAGGTCCAGGTGCCGCCGCCGACCCAGGTCGCGGGCATCGGGCTCGACGCCGGCGTCGACGCGCCCGAGCCGATGGACGCGGGGCGACGGCGGATCGCGCGCGCGGATGCAGGGATGGACGCGGGCGATCAGGTCGCGGGGGTCGACGCCGGGGTCGGCGACGGCGGCGATCAGGTCGCGGCGCTGGCCGATGGCGGGCCGATCGACGACGGCGGCGCGGTCGCGGTGCTCGGCGATGGCGATGCGGGCGCGGTCGCGGTCGGCGGCGGCACCGGCGATGGCGGCGTCAGCGACGGTGGCCTGGTCGCGACCGGCGGCGCCGATCCCAGCGGCAGCGCCAAGGCGCGGCCGTCGGCCGGGACCGCCGCCGATCTGCGCACCTTCTTTCCGCCCGGCCACGTCGTCAGCGTGCTGATCCGGCTCGATCGGCTGCGCGACACCGAGTGGTCGCCGCAGGTCGACGCGATCTTCGCGCCGATGCCCGACTACCGATCGCTGGTCGGCGGCGCCGATCTGAAGCTCGCCGACACCTTCGAGTCGCTCGCGATCTCGACGCCGACGCCGCGCGACGCCGTCGCGACGACGCTGGTGGTGCGGGCCCGGACCGCCGCGCCCGCGCTGCGCGATCTGCTCGACGCCGCCGACGCGCCGGTCGCGTGGTCGGCCGTGGTCGGCGGCGCGCTGGGCCGCCGCGGCCGATCGCCGCGGGTGTTCGTCGGCGATCGCCGCGTGTTCCTGCAGTGGCGGCCCGGGTGGACCACGCTCGCGCACCCGAGCGATCTCGGCGGGCTGCTCGCCGCCCGCGCCGGCGACCTCGACGTCGAGGCACCCGCCGCGGCGTTGCCGCCGTGGCTCGGCCTGGTCACCGCGATCGAGGGCGAGTCCGGACACCCGACCGGCCCGGCGCTGATGGCGACCGCGTCGGGCTTCTTCCCGCCCGTCATCCCGCTGCCGATCGGCGGCGCGTCGCTGCCCGGCCCCGACCGCGCGACGATCACCCTCGAGATCGATCTGTCCGGCTTCCAGGTCGCCGGCAATGTCCGGTTTGCGGACGCCGCGGCCGCGACCACCGCGGCCGAGGTGATCGAGCGGGTCCGCGTCGAGCTGCTCGCCGATCGCTGGACCAAGATCGCGCTCGGCCGGGCCGGCGCGCTCAACGCGCTGACCGGCCTGTCGATCCAGCAGACCGGGCGCCGCCTCGCCTTCGCGACCTCGATCAGCACCGCCGACGCGCGGGTGCTGCTGCAGCTCGTCGCCAACCTGGTCAGCAACTACTTCGCCGCGCTGCGCGACCCGGCCCCGCCTTGAATGATCCCGGTCGGCGTTGCATGCTCTCGGGCGTGCGCGCGTCCGCCTCGGTGCTGGCCCTGCTCGTGGCCTGCGGCCCGCGCGGCGGCGCGCCGCTCGCGCCCGCGGGCGCCAACGAGGACGACGGCGTCGGTGGCCTCGCGCGCAGCTCGACCAAGCTGATCTTCGACGGCGCCGGTGACGACGAGCCGACCTACCAGGACGACGAGCGCTACCGCCGCGCCTACGACTACGATCCGCTCGCGCACTACGGCTACGGCAACTTCGGCTACGGCGGCTTCGGCTACGGCAGCGTCGGCTACGGCAGCGTCGGCTACGGCTACGCCCTGGGCGGCCGGGTCGAGGTGCCGGTCTACGAGGCCCGCGGCGGCAACTCGGGCGCGATCGAGGGCGTGGTCGGCTGGAAGGGCGACGGCGGCGTCGCGTGGCCGGTCGGCTGTCCGCTGGCGCGCACCGCCCGCGCCGGCGCGCCGGTCGCGGGCGCCGTGGTCTATGTCGACAAGCTCGGCTACGGCCGCTCGCTCGACGGGCGCACCGGCGGCGTGGTCACCGCGACCGGGTGCGGCCTCGAGCCCGCGGTGCAGGTCGTCGGGCCGCTGCCGGCGTCGGTGATCATCGACAACGCGTCGCCCGCCGCGGCGCGCCTGACCGTCACCACGATCGTCCGCGAGCACGCCGAGCTCGATCCCGGCGGGCGTCTCGACGTCCCGGTCCGACGAGCGGGGGTGATGATGATCGACGTCGCTGGCGGCGCGCCCGCGTGGGTGATCGGCGAGGCCCACCCGTACTACGCGATCACCGACGACCATGGTCGGTTCGCGCTCGACACCGTCCCCGCCGGCGCCCACACGCTGGTGGTGTGGACGCCGCCGCTGGTCACCGCGATCGGCCCCGATGGTCCGCGCTGGTCGGCGCCGACCATCGAGCGGCGCACCATCGTCGTGCCGACCGACGGCGTCGCCACCGTGCAGCTGTCGATCACGCCCGCGCCGTAGCGCTCGAGGGGCTGTCCGGGGCCGGACGCGGCGGCGCTGGCCGGATCTCGGACAGCGTCCGGTATCCGGACGACAACGTCCGATATCCGGACGGGTGGCGAGCGCGATCGCGGGGTTGGGCGCGGCACGCGGCTTGTAATGGCCGCGGTCGCAACCCAACTCAGGAGGACCGCGATGAACGCACTCGCCAGTGAATCGATGAACCGGACCCGCATCTACAAGGTCGTCTCGCCGATCGAGCGCAAGGACGGCACGACGTTCTGGATGCGCGTCGGCACCGCGTATCCCAACAAGGATCTGTCGCTGAACGTCTACCTCGACGCGATGCCGTTCAACCACAAGCTCCAGCTCCGCGAGCTCGACGAAGAAGACCTGACGCCGCGCAACAAGCGCAAGGACGACGGCGGCGCGCCGCAGCGCGCGCTGGCCGAGATCCCGTTCTGACCTGCTGACGTCAACCCCACACCCACTTCAAGCCACGAGAGGACCACGACAATGAACGACTCGAACGTCACGCTCACCACCGTTCCCACCCTCGACGCCCACCGCCACCCGCGCTGGGCCGCGCTCCTCACCGCCCTGGTCGCCGGGTGCGCGCTGTGGTTTCTCCAGCCGCATCGCGCCCTGGCGGCGCCGCGGCCCGCGCTGGCCGCCCCCGCGGTCAGCGACGACGGCGACGACACCGCGCCGCGCAGCGGCAAGAAGTCGGTGACCGGCAAGCTCAACCTCAACACCGCGACCGTCGAGGAGCTGCTGCTCTTGCCCGGCGTCGGCCCCGGCAAGGCCGAGCGGATCGTCGCGTTCCGCGGCAAGCACGGTCCGTTCAAGCGGATCGCCGACCTGCGGAAGGTGAAGGGCTTCGGCTACAAGACGCTGAAGAAGCTCGAGCCGTTCCTCGACGTGAAGGGCGCGACGACCCTCGCCGGCAGTTAGCGGCGGGCTGGTGATACTATCGCCCGCATGAGCGACTCCGAGGGCATGCGGGTGGTTGGCACCATCCGGACCATCGAGTTGCATGCGGCGATGGCGAAGTTCCAGAACGTGCCGCAGCGGCAGGTCGCGCGCATCGTCCTCGAGATCGAGCAGGCCACCGACGGCGATGGCAGCGAGATCAACGTCGAGAACCTGGCGGGCGTCCACTTCCAGGGGCCGCCCGAGCTGGTGCCGCGCTTCTCACCCGGGGAGCGCGTCCAGATCACGACGACCACGCCGAGCGGCATGCACATCGCGAGCATCCGCCCGGCGCCGCTGTCATAGCGCGGCGTCGGGCTCGCTCAGAGCGTTGGTCAGAACTGCGATTCCGACTCGACTCCCAGAGGAGATTCGGATTCTCGCGTTGCTCGAATCCTCAGCGGCCGCGGCGCTTCGGCGCGATCGGCTGAGGCGGCAGCCCGGTGTGCTGGGTGAGCGCGGTGCCAGGACCTGGCGCCGCGTTCTGGCGTGGGCGCCGCGAACCCTCGGCGCCGGCCGCCGTCACGCCCTGCGGCTGCCAGCGCGGCACCAGGTGATGCTTGCCATTGCCGATCAGCTCGGCCCGGCCCATGCGCTCGAGCGCCTCGCGCAGCATCGGCCAGTTGGCCGGATCGTGATAGCGGAGGAACGCCTTGTGGAGCCGCCGCCGCTGCGGGCTCTTCGCGGTGATGACCGGCTCCTTGGCCTTGAGCGACCGCAGCGGGTTGAGGCCGGTGTGGTACATCGCGGTCGCGGTCGCCATCGGCGACGGCAGGAACGCCTGGACCTGGTCGGGGCGAAACCCGTTGTGCTTCAGCCACAGGGCGAGGCTCAGCATGTCCTCGTCGGTGGTGCCGGGGTGAGCGGCGATGAAGTACGGGATCAGGTACTGCTCCTTGCCGGCCTCGGCGCTGGCGCGGTCGAACATCTCCTTGAACTTCGCGTAGGCGCCGATGCCCGGCTTCATCATGTGCGCGAGCGGCGCGTCCTCGGTGTGCTCGGGCGCGATCTTCAGATAACCGCCGGTGTGGTGCTGCGCCAGCTCCTTCACGTACGCCGGCGACCGCACCGCGAGGTCGTAGCGCAGGCCGCTGGCGATCAGGATCTTCTTCACGCCCGGCAGCGCGCGCGCCTTGCGGTAGAGCTGGATGAGCGGCGTGTGATCGGTGCCGAGGTTGTCGCAGATGTCGGGGAACACGCACGACGGCTTGCGGCACGCCGCCTCGATCTCCCGGGTCTTGCACGCCAGCCGCCACATGTTCGCCGTCGGTCCGCCGAGGTCGCTGATCACGCCGGTGAACCCGGGCGTGCGATCGCGGATCGCCTCGATCTCGCGCAGGATCGACGTCTCCGAGCGGTTCTGGATGATCCGGCCCTCGTGCTCGGTGATCGAACAGAAGCTGCACCCGCCGAAGCAGCCGCGCAGGATCGTCACCGAGAACCGGATCATCTCGTAGGCCGGGATCTTGGCGCCCCCGTAGGCCGGGTGCGGCACGCGCTGGTACGGCAGCTCGTACAGCGCGTCCATCTCGGCGGTGGTCAGCGGGATGGGCGGCGGGTTCAACCAGACGTCGAGCGTGCCGTGGCGCTGGACCAGGGCCCGGGC
>JAYTAJ010000759.1:0-3512 GCA_043737575.1 Myxococcales bacterium
GCGCGCTGGTCGGCCGCGGCGTGGTGTTCGAGCGCTACGGCTTCTTCGAGCAGGACGAGCTCGGCATCTGGACCGCGCCCGGCGGCGCCGCGCGCGTCGCGTGGTTCAAGGACCCCGACGGCAACACGCTGTCGGTCACGCAGCACTGAGGTTTCGAGCGCAGCGAGGAACCGAATCTCGGTTGGGAGTCGAGGCCGAAGCGCGGTTCGGACCAATGCTCTGAGCGCGCGACGCTCACGGGATCAGCGCGTGCTTGCGCGCGAGGTCTTGCAGCTCGCGCTTCAGGCGCTCGAAGCGCTTGCGCAGCGAGGCGACCTCGCGCGCCGACGGCACCGCGGCGTCCTCGCCCGCGAGGACCCGGGCGATGTCGCTCCACGCCATGCGCTGCTCGAGCCGCAGCTGCAGCAGCAGCTGATCGTCGGGCTCGAGGGTGTCGCGCAGCTCGGCGAAGGCGTCCTTGACCTCGGTGCGCAGGAAGATCGCGGTGTCGGTGCGGACCTGGGCGACCACCGCCGACAGCGGCGCGTCGGACAGCGCGACGGCGCGGCGATCGCGGCCGCGGTCGCGCAGCCAGTGGTGGAAGTGGTGGCGCGCGATCGCGTAGGCCCAGACCCGCCAGGAGCTGTCCCAGCGAAATCCTGGGAGCGCACGCCAGAGCTTCTCGCAGGTTCCTGCGAACAGATCGGCACCGACGTCGGCGTCGTGGGTCAGCCCGACGAGGAACTTGAACAGCTCGGGGCCGTAGCCGCGGATCGCCGCCGTCGTCGTGCCGTGGAGATCGCCGGCGTCGAACGACCTGCGGAGCGCGATCTCGAGCGCATCGCGCGCGGCGGCGTCCATCGCCCACGACGATAGCACCGCCGGTCGCGGCGCTGATCTATCCTGTCGCCTCGATGTCCGGCCCAGACGAGCTCGACCCGACCGCCGCGACCGCCGACGGCGAGCACGACCACGACAGCGACAGCGACGCGTTCGTGCGCCGCGTGCTCGCCGCGCCGCGGTCGTCGCAGCCCGTGGTGCTGTTGCCCGACACGATCGTCGACGACACCTACCGCGTGATCCGCCGCCTCGGCGCCGGCGGCATGGGCGTCGTCTACCTCGCCCACGATCGGCAGCTCAAGCGCGACGTCGCGCTCAAGCTCCACGGCGCGACGACCGGCGCGCGCCTCGCCCGCGAGGCGACCGCGATCGCGCAGTTCGTCCATCCCAACGTCGTGACCGTCCACCAGATCGGCCGCCACGACGGTCAGACCTACGTCGCGATGGAGTACCTCGACGGCGGCACCGCGCGGACCTGGCTCGACGAGGGCGGTCGATCGTGGCGCGAGATCGTCGAGCTGTACCTCGGCGCCGCGCGCGGGCTCGCCGCCGCGCACCAGGCCGGCATGGTCCATCGCGACTTCAAGCCCGAGAACTTGCTGGTCGGACGCGATGGCCGGGTCCGGGTCGCCGACTTCGGCCTGGCCCGCGACGTCGGCGAGCGCGACGTCGCGCTGCTCGACAGCGGCGATCGGCTGAGCGCGTTGACCGAGACCGGCGCGGTGATGGGCACGCCCGCGTACATGGCACCCGAGCAGCACGACGGCGGTGCGGTCGGCGCCGCCGCCGATCAGTTCGCGTTCTGCGCGTCGCTGTGGGGCGCGCTCTACGGCGAGCGTCCGTTTTCCGGACACAACCCCGCCGAGCTCGCGGCCGCGGCCAAGGCCGGGACCATCCAGGCGCCCGCCGACGACCGCGGCGTGCCGCGGCGGATCCGCCTCGCCCTCGAGCGCGGCCTCGGCGCCGATCCGGCCAAGCGACATCCGTCGATGGCGGCGCTGGCCGACGCCCTCGCGCCGCGGCGATCGCGCGCGCGGGTGGTCGCGATCGGCGGCGTCGCGCTGCTCGCGGCCGCGGGCGCCGCCTACGCGCTATGGCCGACCACCGCCGACGATCGGTGCGGGCCGACCGTCGCGATCGTCGATCGTGAGCTGCCCGAGTCGCTGATCGATGGCCTGCGCGCGGCGATCGTCGCGAAGCACGGCACGACCCCGATTGGCGCGCGGCTCGGCGAGCGCCTCGGGCGGGTGCGGCCGAAGTTCCACGCCGCCGCCGTCGCGGTGTGCCGCGATCGCGCGCTGTCCGCCGAGCTGGTCACGCGGGGCCGCGCGTGCCTGACGACGCGAGCGCGGGCGACCGCGATCTTCCTCGACGATCGCGCACTCATCGACACCCGCCCCAACGCCTACGCGGTGCGGCTGATGGCGATCCCGCCGCTCGCGCCGTGCGCCGATCCGGTCGTGCTCAGCGCGACGCCGACCCGCGTCGACGACGCCGCGATCCTCGCGCGCGCGCTGTTGTGGGTCGCGGCCACCGAGGTCGGCGGCGGACGGGTCGCCGCGGCGCAGGTGCTGCTCGAGCGGGCGCGACAGGCCGCCGCGGCCGACGACGCTGGCGCGCGGGCGCTGGCGCTGATCGTCGAGGGCCGCCTCGCCTACCAGGCCGAGCGCTTCGACGACGCCAGCCGCCAGCTCGCCGACGCGTTCTACGCCGGCCAGGCGCTCGACGACACCGCGGTGTACCTGGCCGCGCTCACCGCGCTGCTGCTCCTGCACACGGGCGAGCGCTTCGACGCCGAGGTCGCGGCGCCGTGGATCCGCACCGCCGAGGCCGCGGTGCAGAAAGATCGCGCGCGCGCGCCTGCCGAGATCGCCGACCTGCTCAGCGCGCTGGTCGCGGTCGCCGATCGCGCGGGCGATGGCGCCGCCGCGCTCCGCCACGCCGACGCGATGCGCGACGTGCTCGAGAGCCTCGAGGACAACGATCGCCTCGCCAGCGCCGAGATCACGCGCGGCCACGCCCTGGCGGCCGCGGGCCAGCTCGCCGAGGCCGCCGCGTCGTACCGGCGCGCGCTCACCACCTACGAGGCGTCGCTCGGCCCGTCGCACCCGCGCACCGCGCTGGTCCTCGCGAGCCTGGGCCTGGTGCTCCTCGACAGCGCCCAGCACGACCAGGCGGTCGCGGTCGCGGCGAAGCTCGACGCCGCGCTGGCCGCGATGCCGCCCGAGTCGACGATCACGCGCGCCACCTCGCTCCACAACCTCGCCCTCCTCCTGTCCGACGCGGGAGGCGATCTCGATCGCGCTGCGCACGCGTATCGCGAGGCCCGCGCGATCTACGTCGCGCTCGAGGGCGACGACCACCCCGACGTCCTCCTGTGCGACGCCGGGCTCGCGGTGGTTGCGAACAAGCAGAACCGTCCGCGCGAGGCGATGGCGATCCTCGAGCGCGTGCTCGCGGCCCAGGAGCGCACGCTCGGCGCCGATCATCCCGAGGTCGGCAGCACCCAGTACAACCTCGCGGCCGCGGCCCTGCTCGCCGAGGACTTCGTGCGCGGCGAGGTCGCGGCGCGCCGCGCCGAGGCGATCTTCGGCGCCGACCGGCCCGGGACGCGGCACCACGCCTTCACGCTGATGTTCCGCAGCCGCGCCCTGGTCGGGCTCGGCCGCGGCCGCGAGGCGATGCCGCTGGCG
>JAYTAJ010000760.1:0-3511 GCA_043737575.1 Myxococcales bacterium
TGCTTCGCCGCGCTGTTCGATCCGCGCGGCACGATCAGCTTCGCCAACGCGTCGCACATGCTGCCGCTCCTGGTCGCGACCGACGACCGCGGCACGGTCACCAAGGTCAGCGCGCTGTCGACCGCGATCCCGGTCATCGGGATCGACGACGACAGCGACGTCTACACCGCCGACATCACCGAGGGCAGCCACCAGCTCGCGCCCGGCGAGGTCGTGGTGCTGTTCACCGACGGGCTCACCGATCGTCGCGACAAGGCCGGCCGCGCCTTCGGCAACCGCCGGCTGCAGCAGACCTTGCAGCGGCTGACCCACCGCGGCGGCGCGATCGGCGTCACCGCGCTGCGCGACGGCGTCCTCGCCGACGTCGCGACCTTCGCCGACGGCGTCCCTGCCGACGACGACGTCACGCTGGTCCTGTGCGCGCTCGATCGCGCGTGACAGCCAATCGGTCAGAACCGCGCTTCGTCCTCAGCGCTTGCGATCGTGCTGATCGCCGCTGGTCATCGTCTCTTCGGACTGCGACCAGTCGATGAGCTGATCGTCCTCGACCTCTGCGGGATCGACGCCGGCCTTCTTCCACGCCTCGCCGAGGTCGGTCTCGATCTCGAAGTCGGTCGCGGTCGACGCTCGCTTGGACTGCGGCGGCTGGGTCTTGAGGTCGGCCTTGCGCGGCGGGATCACGGCGGGGGCCTGGGGACGGCGCGTCCCGATCACGCCGCTGCGCGAGGTCGCGCCGGGCGAGGTCGGCAGCCGTGGCGGCGGCGGCGGATCGCCGAGGGGCGCGGGCTCGGGCACGCGCGCGACCTTGGTGATCGGCTCGGTCGCGGCGCGCAGCGACGGTGACGGCAGCGGCGCGACGGGCGGCGGGGCCGCGGGCGGCGGGGTCACTGCGGGCGGCGGCTCGACGCTGATCTTGGTGACCTCGGCGGTCTGCTCGGTCGCCGACACCGCCGACATCGCCGACACCACCGACACCGTCTGCGCAGGTGGCGGCGTGATCGACGGCGGCGGCGCCACCAGCCCGCGGCCGAGCGCGCGGGTCGCGACCTGGGCCAGGCACGCCCACAAGATCCCGAACGGCACGTGCTCGCACAGCACGGGCACCGTCACCGTGTCGATCACCAGCCGCGCGTCGGTGCGCGGCGCCGCGAGGCACGCGCCGAGCAGCTTCGTCCACTCCTCGCGCGGCAGGTGCTCGGCGAGCACATCGGGCGTCGCATGAACCAGCACGTCCTCGGGCGAGGCCAGGCCGAGCTCGAGCGCACGCCCGATCGCCGCGGTGAAGAACTCCTCCACGCCCACCGTCGCTGCCACGGGCGCGGGCGCCACCATCACCGACCTCCGGCGATCCCCGCGCGCTCTGCCGCCGCGGCGATGCAGTCCCACAGGACCTCGTGCGGCAGATGACGGGACATCACCTCGGGCGTGACGGTCTCGAGGACGCGCTCGGGCGTCATGCTGCCCGCGGCGAGCGACGACGACAGCACCTTCGACATCAGCTCGGGCGGCAGGTTGGTCGCGAGCACCTCGGGGGTCGTGTGCCGCAGCACGTCCGACGGGGTGAAGATCTGCTGCGTCAACCCCGACTCCATCATGGTCGCAAACCACCGCTGCCGCGCTTCGATCGACATTCGATCACGGTATCACGGTGGCGGGCTCGGCCTACGGGTCCTCCCCGGGTACCGGCGCCTCGATCGCGCTGGTCAGCGGCCGACCGTCGTCGAGGAGGTCGGCCAGCCACCCGCCGAGGGTCAGGTTCTGCGCCTGGATCTCCGAGCCCGCGAGGGTGATGACGCTGGTGCAGTGACTGTCGTTGAGGTCGCGCCAGTACGGGATGTAATAGGCGAGGTTCGGGTGACCCGCGTACTGCTGCACCAGGAGCTGCGTGTCGCTCTCCCACATCCGGAGGATCTCGTCCTTGTCCTCCACCGCGTCGAGCCCGTAAAAGCGCTCGTAGGAGTAGAGCGAGAAGTTCATGTCGCGGCGGAAGAACGACGTCGCCAGCCGATCGTCGGGGAACGTCGACGACAGCAGCGTGTTGATCGAGCCGAAATTGTCGCGGTCGAAGCCGGGGATCTGGGCGGTGATGCTGTCGGTGTTCCAGGCCGCGCGGATCATGTTGTGGATCGGCATCGAGTAGCCGGTCGACGGAAAGATCGGCCCCGAGTCGTCGAACAGGTAGGCCTGCTCGGCCGCCGACACGCCGTTGCGCAGGAAGTAGTAGTTGGTGATCGCGCCGGCGCCGCCCGCGCTGCAGCCGGTCGACAACAACTTCGGCACGCGCGTGTAGTTGGCGTCGATCCACTCGATCACCTTCTGCACGTTGTCGTGACCCGCGTGGTGGAACATCACGTCGGGCGCGACACCGTCCGGATCGCTGTACGTGATGACGTTGTTGCCGGTGTGGACGTCGCCCGTGCAGTACGGGACGTAGACGTAGTTCCAGTCCTGGGTCGGGCTGACGTCGTCGAAGCGCTGGAAGAAGGGCGAGATGAACGGCGCCAGCTCCCAGTGGCTGTCGAGGATGCCGTCGGGGTTGGCGGCGCCGCGGATCCCGCTCGCACCGGTGCAGCTCGCGTAGTCCCAGCACGCGCCGCCGGGCTCGAAGACCACGACCAGGTTGTCGCTGGTCTTCGAGAAGTTGGTGAAGAACTTGTACTGGCTGCCGTTGCCGCACACCGTCCCGGGGATCTCGACCTTCTGCCACTCGTCGTAGGCGGTGCGGGTCGGGTTCTGCGGGGTGAAGCCGCCGTCGTCACACGCCGCGAGCGAGACGAGCGACGCGACCAGCCAGAGGTGAGTGCGCATCGTCGCGAGTATCGATGATTGGCCTGACCACTTCAAGCGCGTGGCGGCGTACCCCACCGCGATCGTGTGGCAGTTGCGTGACGACGGATCTTTGCGCATGGTGCGGGGATGAGCCGCGGTGAAGTGAGGTCGCGTGAGTCGGCGGGTACCGTGCTGTACCGCCGGCGGGGTGAGGCGATCGAGGTGCTGCTGGTCCATCCGGCCGGGGCGTACAACCGGCGCGCGCCCTGGGGTATCCCCAAGGGCCAGCCCAACCCGGGCGAAGATCTGGAAGCTGCCGCACGTCGCGAGACGATGGAGGAGACCGCGGTCATCGTCGGCTCGCTGGTCGCGGTCGGTTACGTCGACTACACGCGATCGCGCAAGCGGGTCCACGGGTTCGTCGGCGAGGCGCCCCTGGACGCGGCGCCGCGGTGTGCGTCATGGGAGGTCGACAAGGCGGAGTTCATCGAGGTCAGCCGGGCGCGGCGGATCATCCATCCCGATCAGGCGCTGTTCCTCGACCTCTTGCAGAAGGTGATGGCGGGAGAGGAGATCGACCTGGTCGTCGCGGTCTGATCGATCTGTCGGTGGCCCTGTCGGCGGACCGACGTCCTGTCGCTCCTCCGACTCGTTCCGGTCGACGGGATCTGCGAACGATGCGCACCGAAAGAGGTGCGGGTGCGCACGCTGCGCGCGAGCGCACAGTCAGCAAAGGTCGTAG
>JAYTAJ010000761.1:0-3508 GCA_043737575.1 Myxococcales bacterium
GCCGACACCGTCGGGTTTCGCCGCCTTCTTGCAGGCCACGGGGAGCACGAGGAGCGCGCATGCGACGACACCGCGAAGGCTGATCATGGACCGCCAGTATCGGCGCCCGACGTCGTTGTGCTGTCTCACCGCGATCTCATCACCGCGGCGGGATGTGGGTGTCGAGGTAGGACTGGCCAATACCGGCAGGATGCCCTACGCTCGTCTTGCGACAATGTCGCCGAACACACCGCGCAAGCGCCGGTTGGCGACGCGTCGGGTGGGCTTCGAAACGGGCCGAAGCGCCCATTACGAAGGCCCGGCCACGGGAGCCGCAGTCTGCCTGCGGGCCGTCCGTCGGGCTCTGGCCTATGCCAGGGGAGGAACGCGAGACATGCCGAGTACCAAACGTCGCTCTGAGGGGGGCAGGCCGTAGCTGGCTTTCCCTTCGTTTGCAGGAGCAAGCGATCCTCACTCCGTAGAGGGGCAGGTTCGTGACACTGCTCTGCGGGCCCGATGAAAGTCGGGCCCGTGGTCTTTTTCGGACCCTCACTTGCTACCGTCTGCGCGCATGAAAGATGTCGAGGTCGCCATCGTGGGCGGTGGGCCCGCCGGGCTGTCGGCGGCGCTCGTGCTCGGCCGCTGCCGTCGTCGCGTCGTGCTCTACGACGGCGGACACCACCGCAACGATCAGACGGGCGCGGTCCACGGGTTCCTGACCCGCGACGGCATCGCGCCGCGGGCGCTGCGCGACGCCGCCCGCGATGAGCTGCGGGCGTACCCGACCGTCGAGCTCCGCGACGCGACGATCACCGACCTCACGCGGGTCGACGGCGCGTTCGTCCTGGTCCCCACCGCGGGCGAACCGGTCCGCGCCCGCCGCGTGCTGCTCGCGACCGGCGTCCGCGACGTCCACCCGCCGATCGACGGTGTCGAGGCGCTGCACGGCCGCCGGGTCGTGCCGTGCCCGTACTGCGACGGCTGGGAGCACCGTGACCAGCCGCTCGGCGCCTACGGCCATCCCGACGATCGCGGCGCGCGCTACGCGATGCTGCTCGGCCAGTGGTCGCGCGACGTGACGCTGTACGGCGCCGGCCCGTGGACGCTGTCGGACGACGCGCGGACCCGGCTCGCGCAGCGTGGCATCGCGATCGACCAGCGGCCGATCGTGCGGCTCACCGAGGACGACGGCGGCGTCCGCCTGTGGTTCGCCGACGCCACGTCGGTCTGGCGCGCCGTGCTGTTCTATCACCTGGGGTGCGAGCCCGGGAACCAGCTGGCGCGTCAGCTCGGCGCGCCGCTCGACGACCGCGACGGGATCGTCGTCGACCGGATCGGCGCGACCCCGATCGCCGGCCTCTACGCCGCGGGCGACGCCACCCGCGACGCGCTCCAGGCGATCGTCGGCGCGGGCGAAGGCGCCGCCGCGGCGATCGCGATCGATCGCAGCCTGACGCTCGAGGCCTGGCCGGAGTAGCTCACGGCACGATGCCGCTGCACTCGTCGATGCACGCGAAGCTGCCGGTGCACGAGCGATCGTCGAGGCAGTTCTCGCAGTCGTCGGCGTGATCGTCGAAGCCGGCGGTGTTGTCGGCGTTGTTCTCGCAGCGGCTCTCGCACGCCGAGACGTCGTAGTTGGCGTCGAAGCAGTCCGAGTAGCGGTTGCAGATCATCGAGCAGTCGATCGCCTCGTCGACCTCGTCGCATCCGCCGAACGCGAACAGCGCGGTGGTGAAGGCGAGCGCCGCGAACAAGCTCTTGAAGAGGGTCATGGCCGCGGACCTTTGCAGCGTGCATGCCGACGCAAGCGCGCGTTGTGACGCGGTGCAGCCGTGCGTGAGCGCACGACGGGCGCGAGCGCCCACGGCGAGGGCATTCGCGGTAGATACCCCGCCATGACGACCCGGCCGAGCGCAGCGCTCGACACCTTCCCCAACCCGCGCCCGGCGCGGGGCTACACCATCCACTTCGACTGCCCGGAGTTCACCTGCCTGTGTCCGGTGACCGGACAGCCCGACTTCGCGACGATCCTCATCGACTACGTCCCCGACGCGCTGTGCGTCGAGCTGAAGTCGCTGAAGCTGTACCTGTGGAGCTTCCGCGACCAGGGCACGTTCCACGAGGCGGTGACCAACCAGATCTGCGACGACCTGATCGCCGCGATCGCCCCGCGCCGCATCACCGTGACCGGCAAGTTCTGGGTCCGCGGCGGCATCACCACGACGGTGACCGTCACGATCGAGAAGTGAGGTTTCGAGCGCAGCGAGGAACCGAAGCTCCTCTGGGAGTCGAGTCCGGATCGCAGTGCTACGGCACCAGCTGTTCGAAGAACGTGATGCCGTCGGCGTTGGCGGCGATCAGGCCGAGCGTGAGCTTGGCGGTGCGCCGCGCCATCGCCGGGCCGCGCTCGGCGATCTTGCCGAGGGCCGCGGTGGCGGCGGCGCGGCCGGCGTCAGTGCGCGCCAGCATCAGGAACGCGGCGGCGGCGGCGAGGCGGCGCATCGCGTGGCCCTCGGCGCGGCCGAGCAGCTGCGCCAGCTGCTCGGGCGAGTTGACCGCGGCATAGGACGCGCCGAGCGAGCCGAGCATCGCGACCCGGACGTCGTGGGACGGATCGTCGAGGAGCGGGGTCAGGAGCTTCACCGCGAGCGGCGCGTCGCGATCGGCGAGGCCGATCGCCGCGGCGGCGGCCTGGGCGCGCTCGCGCTCGGTGCGCGACGCCAGCGCCTTGCCGAGCCGCGACGCCACCGCGTCCTTCGGCGCGACCCGGGCCAGGGTCGTGAGCGCGAGCTGGCGCAGCTCGGGATCGGGATCGCGGACCGCGAGGGCGAGCGCGCGATCGAGGGCGGCGGGCTCGAGCTTGTCCTTGTCGCGGCCGAGGCGATCGAGCACGGCGCGCCGCACCTGCGGATCGGCGTCGGCCAGCGCGCTCGACACCGTCGGTGACGCGCGGACGCCGGTCGCGAGCGCGGTGTCGACCGCCTCGACCCGCACCAGCGGCGCGCTGTCGGCGATCGCGAGCTCGACCAGATCGCTGACCTCGATCGCGCGGCCGCTGCGCAAGAGCACCAGCTTCTCCGACTCGTCGGCGGTGGCGAACGCCTTGATGAACGCGGCCGCCGCGGTCTTGGGCGCCTCGACGCCGAGCGCCCCGAGCGCGCGGATCGCCAGCGCCCGGACCTCGCGATCGGGATCGGCGACCAGCGTGACCAGCCCGTCGCCGACGCCGCCCGACACCTTGCCGCCGCGCGCCGCGGCTTGCGCGAGCACGCGGGCCGCCTCGGCGCGGATCGACGCGTCGGCGTCCTTGATCAGGCGGGTCGCCGCGGCGACCCCGCTGACCCCGGGCGGCCCGTCGGCAGCGCACGCGATCACCATGCGGCGGACCTCGCGCGACGGATCGTCGGTGACCTTCAAGAGCTGGCGGCGCGCCTCGGCGTTGCCCTGGTTGGCGGCGGCGCACAGCCCCGCGGTCGCGATCGGATGCAGCGCCGCGTCGTCGGGCGTGCGCGAGCCTGCGACCAGGTAC
>JAYTAJ010000762.1:0-3507 GCA_043737575.1 Myxococcales bacterium
CTCGACGATCGGCTCGACGATCGGCTCGACGATCGGCGTCGGCACGACCGCCGCGGGCCGGATCGCCGCGCGCGGCGCCGCGCCGTCGTCGGCGGCGACGCGGGACACCGCCATGCCGCCCGCGGCCGCCAGCATCAAGCCCGCGATCGCGAACAGGGCCCGTCGCGTCCGCCGCGGCGGCGGTGGCGTCGTGCTCGTCGACGCCATGATCGACAACGTCGTCGGCCGTGCCAGCTGGGTCATCGCCCGCACCGGTGGCGGCTCGACGGTGGCGATGCGCTGCGACGACGGCCGCGAGCTCGACGCGGCGTCGCCGAGGACGTCGGTGATCGCCGCCGACAGCTCGGACATCGACTGGTAGCGGGCCGCCGGATCCTTCGCCAGGCACCGCGCGATGATGCGATCGAACTCCGGGCTGAGGTCGAACCGCGTCGAGCTCGGGACCGGCGGGGGCTCGCGCAGGTGGGCCGCGATCAGCTCGCCGGCCGACTCGTAGTCGAACGGCGGCCGCGCCAGCACCATGCAGTAGAGGAGGCAGCCCAGCGAGTAGAGATCGGAGCGCTCGTCGACGTCATGGGCGCCCTTGCACTGCTCGGGCGACATGTAGATCGGCGTGCCCATGATGACGCCGGTCCGGGTCTTCGATCGGCCCGGCTCGGCGCGGGACAGCTTGGCGAGGCCGAAGTCGAGGATCTTGGGGCGCTCGCCGCCCGGCACCGCTGGATCGGCGACCAGGAAGACGTTCTCGAGCTTCAGATCGCGGTGGATCACGCCAGCGCGGTGCGCCGCGGCCAGCGAGTTGGCGAGGTGGCGCGCCATGTGGAGCGCGATGTCCTCGGCGAAGGTGCCGTCGACCAGCCGGTTGTCGAGGGACTGCCCCTCGAGGTACTCCATGACGATGTAGGCGCTGCCATCGATGTGGTGGCCGAAGTCGAAGATCTGGACGATGCCGGGGTCGGCGACCGCGGTCGTCGCCTTGGCCTCGGTGAAGAATCGCTCGACCAGCTCCTCGTCGGCCGACAGCGACCGGAGCAGGAACTTGATGGCGACCCGCCGGCCCAGGAGGGTGTGCTCGGCGAGATAGACCTCGCCCATGCCGCCCTTGCCGATGAGGTCTTTCACCTCATAGGCCCCAACGGTGGATCCCTGCATCGTTTCCATGGCGGTTTCGCGTGAGCCAAATTGCAATTCGTGGGCCGACACGATGCGACGTTTCGACGCTGCGAGCCCCGATCGACCGTGCTCGCTTGACGCGGCGAGCGCCCCCGCCACACTAGCGGCACCTCATGCATCTGCGCACGCTGTCGCTGGCGGCCGTCGTCGTTCTTTCTCTGACCTCTGTGGCGGCTGGCGATCCGGTTCGGGGCAACGTCCTCGATGGCATCACGCTGAAGCCGGTCGCCGGGGCCTCGGTGGTCGCGCCCGACGGCACCACCGTCACCACCGACAAGGCCGGCGGCTTCGTCCTCGAGCTCCCCGCTGGCGTCAGCTCGGTCGCCGTCGAGGCCCGCGGCTACGACGCCGCCGCCGAGGACATCACCGTCCCCGAGGGCGGCGTGTCCGACTACATCCTCCTGGTCTACAAGCCGGGCGCCGCGTTCGAGACCGTCGAGCTCGAGGACTCCGCGCCGATCCCGCCGCCGCCCGGCCGCCAGGACATGCCGCGGGAGCAGATCACCCGCATCCCGGGCGCGCGCGGCGACGCCCTCACCGCGGTGCGCAGCCTGCCCGGCGTCGGCAACGCGATCGGCGGCGGCTCCGGCCCCGGCCTGGTCGTCATCCGCGGCGCCGCTCCCGAGGACTCGAAGGTCACGATCGACGGCGTCGAGATCCCGGTCCTCTATCACTTCTTCGGCCTGCAGAGCGTGCTGCCGTCGGAGTTCATCGAGAACATCGAGTTCCTGCCCGGCGGCTTCGGCGCCGAGGAGGGCCGCTCGACCGGCGGCGTGATCAACATCGTCACCCGCAACGAGGCCGCGCCCGACACCCGCGGCTTCGCCGAGCTGTCGTTCATCAACATCGCCGGCTTCGTGCAGACGCCGCTGTCGAAGAAGCACGGCGTCACGCTCACCGTCGCGGCGCGGCGGTCGCTCATCGACTTCATCATCCCCGCCGTGGTCGGCGACACCGTGAACTTCACCACCGCGCCGCAGTACTACGACGGTCAGCTCCGGGTCGACTGGCGCCGCGGCGAGGGCGATCGGGTGTCCTTGCTCGCGCTCACCAGCTTCGATCTGCTGTCGCTGATCTCGTCGGACTTCGATCCCAACGAGCCCGAGTTCAACGGCGGCTTCGACAACGAGACCAGCTTCACCCGCGTGATCGCGCAGTGGAGCAAGCAGGCCGGGCCATGGACCAACCGCATCGTCGGCGCCGCCGGCACCGGTGGCTTCCGCATCGAGATCGGCGACGACCGCTTCATCAAGGCGACCCAGTACACCGCCGAGGTCCGCGACGACGTGTCGTGGTCGCCGAACCGCCGCCTCAAGCTCCGCGGCGGCGCCGAGCTGCGCCTCAACCCGCGCCAGCTGAAGGTCAAGTTCCCGCAGCAGCCCGCCGAGGGACAGCCGCCGCCGTCGAACTTCTCGACCTTGCCGCTGATCGAGCAGGACCTCGAGCTGTCCAACGACGTCGCCGGCGCGTACCTGTCCGCCGACGTGCGGCCGACGACCAAGACCACGCTGTCGGCCGGCCTGCGCTTCGACTACTTCCACCACATCCGCGAGGCGACCGTCGGGCCACGCCTCCAGGTCACGCAGCAGATCGACAAGCAGCTCACCGTGCGCGCCGCCGCGGGCCTCTACACCCGCGGCTTCGAGTTCGCCGAGAGCGTCCCCGACTACGTCGAGCCCGAGCGCGCGTGGCAGTACGTCGTCGGCGCCGACGTCAAGCTGTCCGACGAGCTCACCGCCAGCGCGTCCGGCTTCTACACCGCGCGCTCGAAGCTGCTCGTCACCGATCCGCTGCTGGCGCGCACGATGCCGACCGAGTCGTACGTCAACCGCGGCACCGGCCGCTCGTACGGCGCCGAGTACCTGCTCAAGGCCAAGATGGACAAGTTCTTCGGCTGGCTGGCGTACACCTACTCGCGGTCCGATCGGGTCGACGGGCCCGGCCTCGATCGCCGGCTGTTCGACTTCGATCAGACCCACAACCTGATCGCGGTCGCGAGCTGGACCCTCGGCAAGTGGGAAGTCGGCGCCAAGTGGCAGTACGCGACCGGCCAGCCGCTGACGCCGGTCATCGGCTCGGTCTACCTCGCCGACTTCAACGCCTACGTGGCGCAGTACGGCCCGGTCAACTCGACGCGCATCGACACCTTCCATGCGATGGACGTCCGCGTCGATCGCAAGTGGAAGTTCGACAGCTGGGAGCTGTCGGCCTACCTCGACGTCACCAACGTCTACGCCCACGCCCGCGTCCTCGGCTACAGCTACAACTTCGACTTCACCAAGCGCGAGCCGATCACCGAGCTGCCGTTCCTCCCCGCGCTCGGCGTGCGCGGTA
>JAYTAJ010000763.1:0-7986 GCA_043737575.1 Myxococcales bacterium
CGGCTCGGCCCACGCCAGCGCCGGATCGACCGGCATCCGGGTCGCGGCGTCGTCGACCGCGGCGGCCAAGGCGATCAGGCGGCGGGCCTCGCCGACCAGATCGGCGGCGTCGCTGGCGAGGAAGCCGCGCACCGCGCGATCGTCAACGTGGACGTGGAGCGCGGCGAGCGCGGCGAGGTGATCGCCGACCGCGCCGTCGAGCAGCCGGCCGAGGCGTTCGCGATCGCCGTTGCCGCGGACCCACAACCCGCCGCGCAGCTCGGCGTCGATCTGCTGGAAGACGTGGCGCGGCCGCCGCGTGAACAGCTCGAGCCGCAGATCGCGGTGCGTGATCGT
Organism: Myxococcales bacterium; assembly: GCA_043737575.1. Lineage (GTDB taxonomy): Bacteria > Myxococcota_A > Polyangia > Haliangiales > Haliangiaceae > UBA2376. Next base: position 337 of record JAYTAJ010000763.1, read on the forward strand.
CTCGACGCAGATCGGGATCGCGGTGTCGCGCGACCACATGCGGCCGAGGCTGACTGCGAAGCCGTCGACGGTGCCGCTGGCGTTGTAGCGGCGCGCGCCGCCCGGCCGCTCGGGCAGTGGCGCGTCGAGCTCGAGGCCGAGCGCGGCGGCGAGCGCGACGAAGCCGTCGACCGCGGCCGTCGTCATCGCGCCGTCGCCAGCGCCGCGATGGTCTCGATCGCGACCGCGGCGATCGCGGCGCCATAGTCGAGGTCGATGTTCGCCAGCGTGTCGAGGGTGTCGTGGTAGCCGCGGCGATCGATGTCGTAGTGCTCCATCAGCAGCACGATCGGCAGGCCGGCATCGGAGAACGCCTGGGCGTCGGTGTTGAAGACCGTCGACGACCAGTGCCAGTGCGGTCGCAGCTCGCCGACCAGCTGGGCGTGGGGCGCGACGTCGGGGACCTTGGTGCCCTCGGCGCGGCGGCGATACGGCCGGGCCCGGGCCCGCTCGGCGCCGCGGTTCCACGCCACGGCGCCCGCGTTCCACCGCTCGGTGGCGTCGTGGGTCGCGAGCGCGACCGCCATCGCCCGCGCGCCCTCGCCGGGCGCGATCTGGAAGCCGTAGCCCGCGCGCGGATCGCGGTGCGCGATCATGTCCATCACCACCACGCCGTCGAGCTGCACCCGCGCCAGATCGATCGGCTTGCCGCCGCTGGCGTCGTCGAGCCTGAGCGTCTGCTCGATCAGCCGCCGCACCAGGTGGCGCGCACCGAGGCTGTCGCCGGGAAACTCTTCGCCGGTCAGGTGGACCAGCCAGACGTCGCGCTCGAGCTGGCCGGCCTTCGCCAACGGCAGCAGCACGTCGGCCGCGAGCAGCAGCGCCGCGGTCGCGCTGTGGTTGTCGTCGGCGCCATGCGACGCGGCGCGCACGCCCTTGCCGTGGCCGGCGACCGCGCCGTCGTAGACGTCCTCCATGTACGCGGTGTCGTAGTGATCGGCCAGCACCACCGCGCGCGTGCGATCGCGGCCGGGGATCACGCAGAGCACGTTGCGCTCGCGCGGCCCGTGGAGCTGGTTTCTCGCCCAGCCCTCCGACCACGGAAAGTCGAAGTCGGTGTCCCAGCGGAACCAGTGGTGACCGACCGCGGCGCGGCCGACCATCGCGTGGCGCTCGATGGTCGCGCGGTGGCGCCGCGCCAGCTCGTCGGCGAGCCCGTCGAGATCGCGGGCGCCCGGTCCGCTCGGCGCGCAGCGATCGGCGTTGTTCTTGGTGCGCCACGCCTCGGTCGACAGCGCCGCGATCGCGTCCCAGTAGCGACGCTCGAAGTCGCGGGTCGCGGTCGCGCCGTAGGTGATCGCGGCGCGCGGCGGCGGATCGGCGGCGGCCACCGCCTGGGTCACCGCGCGGGTCGCGATCGCCGCCGCGGCCGGATCGGTCGCGCGCTCGGGCAGCGCGGCGAGCCAGCGATCCCAGCGAGCGTCGCGCGCCGCCGACACCAGCCGGGTCGCGAACGTCGGCGCCAGCGGCGCGCCGAGACGGGCCCGGGCGTCGAGCAGCTTGCGGACGTCGTGGCGGGCCTCGTGCGACGTCGCGGCGGCGAAGCCACGCTCGAGCGCGATCCACGGCGCGCGGTCGTCGGCGCGCGGCCACAGCCGGACGTCGGCGGCGCCGTCGCGACGCGCGATCAGCACGCCGCGGCTCGACTCGATCACGCGCGGCGCCTCGCCGTCGGCGGCGATGAAGCACAGCGGGCGATGCCAGATCACCTCGCGGCGACCGACCCGCATCGGCGGCCACTGGAAGCGATAGCCGAAGTGACCGCCCGCCGCGATCGTGCGCGCCGCCTCGGCCAGGCGCTCGCGGTTGGCGCGCGGACCGTCGAGGACGAGGCGGTAGTCGTCGGTCCAGACCTGGGCGTTGCGCGCCATCGGCTTGTCGTAGAGGCCGAGCTGGTCGGGCCCGGTCGCGAACAGCGCGTCGGCGACGTGATCGTCGTAGGCGACCGCGGCGTGATCGTCGTCGTCGCGGCGCACCCGCTGCCAGCGATGGGTGCGCTTGACCCGCTCGCGCAGCGCGCCGTGGGTGTGCGGCCCGCCGCTGCGGAGCTGATCGATCCAGCCCGACTGCGGCACCCGCAGCCCGCGCAGGCCCTCGGGCAGCGCGCGCAGGAGCGGCAGCTGCATCGCCGCGGGCAGCGCCGCGGCGAGCCGGCGATAGCCGCGGTGGCCGAACCCCACCAGCGCCTCGGGCGACGGCACCAGCACGACGCGGCCCGCCTCGACCGCCTTGCGCAGCGCGGCCGGGAGCCGCGGGTAGGCGCGGAACGTGATCACGACGCGGAGGGTCGCGAGCGCCGCCGCGGTGATCGCGCGATCGCGGATCACCAGCCGCGCCAGCGCCCGCGGGATCGGCTCGTCGATCGCCGTCGCGTCGTCGGGATCCGGCCCGATCGGCACGATCCGCACCCCGGCCGCCAGGAGCGACGCGACCCGCGGCCGCGCCGTGAGCGCGCGCTGCGCCACGAACGGCGCGATCAGCGGCGCCAGCTTCGCCGCGGCGTCGTCGTCGCTGTCCTGATCGCGGCGATCCGGCCCCCGCGCGAAGCCCGACCAGAACCCGTCGGCCGGCCCGAGGTCGCTGCCGCCGAGGAGCGTCCACCGCACCCGGCCCTTGTCGTCCTGCGTCCGCGACAGCGCCAGCGACACGATCGCGATCAGTGGTCCGCGCCGACCGCGCGGCGGCAGGTAGGGATTGCCGTCGACCAGATCGCGCGACAGCCCGCGGTGGGTCGGATCGGCGTCGACCAGCCCGTCGAGGCGCGGCGCCAGCGCGGCGGCGACCGACGCCAGCCCGGGTCCGAGCTCGTGGAGCTCGTCGCGCGCGGGGATGCGCCAGCCGTACTCGTCGCCGTCGAGGCGGAGATCGGGATCGACCTCGCCGCTCGGCTTCCAGCCGACCAGCGGCGCGGGCATGAAGTCGGAGTACGCGGGCAGCGGGAACGCGCCGTCGCCGCGCGGCCACGGCTCGGCGAGCAACCTCGACCAGCCGTCAGCCATCGAGCAGCCGCTCCAGGCGCTCGAGCTGCGCGGGCGTCAGCTCGGCGCGCAGCTCGCGCAGCGCCCGCGGCGAGCCCGACTCCCACGCCGGATCGGCCTCGACGTGCTTCACCACCCGCCCGAGCGGCAGCCGCGCGGGAAAGCCGTAGCGACGGACGAAGGCGCGGAAGCACGCCTCGTGATCGTCGTAGTTGGCGTTGGCGAGCCCGTGGGCGACCAGCATCAGGCCCATGAGCGCGCTGTCGAGCGCGTCGAGCCGCGACTTCTTCGGCAGGCGATCCGCGAAGAACCGAAAGCCCTCGTACACCACCATCGCGGTCAGCGCGCTCTGGGCCGCGCGCGCGTAGCGGATGCTGCACGACACCAGCACGACCTCGCGGCCGTCGCGGCGCCCCGAGCGGAACCGCGCGGCGCGGAAGTCGCCCGGCCGCGGCAAGAACCAGCCGGCCGCGACCAGGTGCTGATCGGCGTTGATCTGATCGAGGTAGTAGTTGTCGTACGACAGCGAGTTCAGCATCAGCGCCGCCTCGAGCACCTTGCCGCCGTCGATCTCACGCGGCGCCAGCTCGACGCCGCGCGGATGCAGCGCCGGCGGATCGGGCACGAAGCTGTCCTCGAGCTCGGCCGGCTCGAGCACCCGGCTCGCCGCGACGTTGCAGAAGCGATCGAAGCGATCGAGGCGGCCGTCGCGATCGAGATCGTCGACGCCCGCGACGTAGCGCGCGTCGCCCGGGAAGATGAAGTTGTCCTCGGTGCGATGATCGGCGACGGCGAGGCGGCGGATCTGCTTCCAGCTGCGCCGCGCCGCGATGCCGTCGAACAGGTGGCGCAGCATCGCGACGTCCTCGGGATCCTCGGTCGGGTCCTTGGTCGTCACCAGGTGCGCCAGCGGGTAGCGCTCGCGCAGCGAATGATAGAAGTGCTTGCCGAAGCACAGGATCAGCACGAGCAGCTTGGGGCCGTCCTGATCGGGCGCGGCGCCGAGGTTGCGCGGCACCCGAGCCCACCAGTCGGAGTGACCGAGGAACAGCACGCCGTCGACGCGCGGATCGCCCATCGCGGTGAAGATGCCCTCCTCCTTCTCGCGGTAGTCGACGTGGAACACGGTCTCGACGCCGCGCACCACGTCGGTGCGGCGGTAGCGCAGGCGCTTGGCGCTGGTGCGCGACACCAGCGTGAAGCCGAGCTTGCGCATCAGCGGCTGCCAGATCTGGAAGAAGACGTCTTGCACCTGACACACCAGGTGAACGTCCTTGCGATCGTCGGCGAACCACGCGCCGTAGGGCGGCGCGTCCGGAAGCACCCGCGACCACCGCGCCGCCAGCGCCGCGGTGCCGTCGGCGTCCAGGTACGCGCGGACCCGATCGAGGTTGGCGACCATCGACTCGCGCAGCCGCGTCGACGGCGTCGAGTCGAGGACCTCGAGGTAGCGGGCCAGCGCCTCGGTCGCCAGCGCTCGCGCCGCGCCGCGGCCACGCCCGCCGCGCGCGCCCTCGAACACGTCGAGCAGCACCGTCGCCGCCGCCGAGTCGAAGCGCAGGCGTCGCGGTCCGCGATGACGGCCGCGGGCGCGGACGACGCGCGCGATCAGCCGCCGCTGCCACGCGATCGGCACGTCGGCGGTGGCGGCGAGGGGCCGCCCGGCCTCGTCGGCGGCGATCGCCCACAGCTCGAGCCCCGACGCCAGCGCATCGCCCTCGGCCGACAGGGTGTCGCGGATCGACGCGAGGTGTCCGCGCGCATCGATCGTGACCGGTGGATGGAACGCCCGCGGCGTGATCGCGATCTTCATGGCCCCAGGGCCACGACGGTATCACCAGCCCGCGGACTTCGACGGCCCCAACGCCACGCGCATCGTCGCGAGCAGCGCATCGACCAGCAGATCGCGCACCGCGTCCCGGGCCGGCGCGCGCCGCGCCAACCACTCGAGGCTCGCCGCCTCGACGAACCCGATCCAGCCGCGCACCGCGATCACCACCAGCGGTGCGTCGGTCTCGGTCAGCGCCGCCAGCGGCGTGCCTTCGCTGCGCGAGAACAGCCGCTCGACGAACGCGGCGCGCACGTCCTCGAGCACCGTCGTCACTTCCGGATCCGAGCCGATGCCGCCGCGCATCAGCGCGAGGAACGGCCGCGCGTGCGACGCCATGTGATCGAAGTAGGCGTCGAGCCCGGCGCGGATGCGCTCGATCGGTGGCAGCTCCGGCCTGGCCGCCGCGGTCGTGCGCTCGATCAGATCGGCGGCGGTGGTGCGCAGCCCCGCCAGGTACAGATCGCGCTTGGTCGGAAAGTAGTGATAGAGGAGGCCCTTCGAGATCCCCGCGGCGCGGGCGATGTCGTCGATCGACACCTCGTCGTAGGGCCGGTCCGAGAACGCCTGCAGCCCGAGCGCGAGCAGCTGCGCGCGCCGCGCTTCGGTGTCGAGCCGGACCCGCCGCACCCGCTTCGGCGGCGCCGCCACGCGCGCGAGCCGACGCTTGGTGACGCGCGCGAGGACCATCGAAGATCGGTACCACGGCCCGGGTGCTTCTTCTATTGACTCTTGGTCAATAGCGATCCAAGCTGAACCGGCAATGACGAACCTCGCCTCGACGTTGCCCACCTCGCCTTCCCATCGCCCGCCGATCGAGCCGCGCAAGGGACCCCACGACTTCGCGGCGGTGCCGAAGCACTGGTTCGGCGGCCTGCCGGTGCCGACCCACCTGGTGAACGGCGTGAACCTGCTGTTCCCGTCGGGCGAGCGCTTCTTCGTGCGCTCGGTCTACCACTACCTCGATCGCATCGACGATCCCGCGCTGCGCGCCGCGGTGCGCGGCTTCGGCATGCAGGAGGGCCGCCACGCCAAGTCGCACGAGGACTTCTTCGCGACGCTGCGCGCGCAGGGCTACCAGATCGATCGCTTCCTCGGGTTCTACACCTGGATCTCGTACCAGCTGACCGAGCGGTGGTCGCCGCCCGCGCTGCGCCTCGCCGCCACCGCCGCCGCCGAGCACTACACCGCGATCATGGCGGCGGGCTGTGCCGGCGAGGTGCCGCTCGCCCTCGCGCACCCGGCGCTGCGGCAGCTCCTGTACTGGCACGCTGCCGAGGAGATCGAGCACAAGTCGGTCGCCTACGACGTGCTGCAGGCGGTGAACCCGTCGTACCCGCTGCGGATCGCCGGCCTCGCGGTCGCGACGTCGATGCTGCTATCGATGTGGGCGATCGCGACGGTGTCGCTGTTGCGCCAGGACGGCATCTCGCTCGTCGACGCGGTGCGCCGCGCCCGCGCCGCGCAAACGCAGTTCGCGGTCGAGCCGATCGCCAAGCGAGTCTTCCTGCGCGGCATCCGCAAGTACCTGCGCCGCGACTTCCACCCCGATCACGACGACAACTATCACCTCGCCGCCGAGCTGCTACGGCGCGCCGAGGCCGCGCGCGTCGAGCTCGCTGGTAAGGTCGCGGCATGAAGCTCTCCGACTCGCTGTGTGTCGTCACCGGGGCCGGCAGCGGCATCGGCCGCGCCACCGCGCAGGCCTTCGCGAAGCGCGGCGCGCGGCTGGTGATCTCCGACATCGATCCGGCGCGGCTCGACGACGTCGCCCGCGAGCTCGGCGCCGCCGTGGTGCTGGCGCGTCAGGTCGACGTCGGCGATCGCACCGCGGTCGCGGCGCTGGCCACCGCGGTCCACGCGATCCAGCCCGGCGTCGACGTGCTGGTCAACAACGCCGGCGTCGGCCAGCAGGGCGGCATCCTCGACACGTCGCTCGACGACTGGGACTTCACGCTGCGCGTGAACCTCATGGGCGTGGTCTACGGCTGTCACTATTTCGTGCCCGCGATGGTGGCGCGCGGCCGCGGCCACGTCGTGAACGTGTCGTCGATGCTCGGCTTCTTCGCGGCGCCGCGGGTGGTCGCGTACCAGGCCAGCAAGTTCGCCGTGCTCGGGATGACCTTGTCGATGCGCAGCGAGCTCGCGGGCACCGGCGTGCGCGCCACCGCGATCTGTCCGGGCCTGATCGCCACCGCGATCATCGGCGGCGCGCGCTTCGCCGCCACCGACGACGTCGAGACCACCCGCGCCAGCGTCGCCGAACAGTTCCACAAGCGCGGCGCGGCGCCGTCGACGGTGGCCGATGCCATCGTCGCCGCGATCGGCAAGGACGTCGCGGTCCGCCCGGTCGGGCCCGACGCCTGGGCCAGCTGGGGCGTCGCCCGCCTGATGCCGCGGCTCGGCGATCGCATCGGCAAGCTGATCACCTCGCGCCTCGACAAGACGCGCGCGGTGTGACGCCCGTGTAGGATCGCCGGCGATGGTCGATCCGTCGCTGCACAACGAAGACCTCGCGCCGGTCCCGCCGAGCCAGCGGACGTGGAACCTCTGGCACATCGCCGCGCTGTGGGTCGGCATGGCGATCTGCGTGCCGACCTACACGATGGCGTCGGGCCACGTCACCGGTGGGATGAGCGCGTGGCAGGCGGTGATGGTGGTGGCGCTCGCCAACGCGATCGTGCTGTTGCCGTTGATGGCGAACGGTCACCCGGGGACCAAGTACGGCATCCCGTTCCCGGTCGTGGTCCGCGCGTCGTTCGGCGTGCGCGGCGCCAACCTGCCCGCGGTGCTGCGAGCGCTGGT
>JAYTAJ010000764.1:0-3501 GCA_043737575.1 Myxococcales bacterium
GAGCTGCGCGCCGCCGCCAAGGCTGCGCTCGAGCGCGCCAAGACCAAGGGCGCGTCGGCCTCCGAGCTGGCGCGGGTCGCGGCGCTGGTCGATCCCGGGCTGGCGGAGACGCTCGGCGTCGCGACGCCTCCCGAGGCACCGCCGCCGCGACGACCGCCGCCGCGTCGACGCCGCGGCCGTTAGCCGACGATCGAGCCGACGATCTAGAAGAGGCCGTCGATCGGGCCGGCGCCGAGGCGCACGACCACCACGTCGTCGCCGTCGACCTCGAGGACGGTGGACGGCGCCTCCTCGGTCGCCTCGGCGTCGATCACGACGTCGAGGTGGTTGCCGAACGCGTCGAGGATCTCGTCGGCGTCGCGGCACGCGGCCTCGGCCCCGGGCGCGATCGCGCTGGTGGTGAGCAGCGGTCGGCCGAGCGCGTTCACGATCGCCGAGGCGATCGGGTGGCTGGTGATGCGGATGCCGACGGTGCGGCGCTTGGCGTCGGTGAGCGTGCGCGGGACCTCGCGGGTCGCGGGCACGACCAGCGTGTACGGGCCGGGGAAGATGCGCTGGGCCAGGCGGAACGCGGTCTGGTTGAGGTGGCCGTACTGCGCCGCGCTCGACAGATCGGGGCAGATCAGCGCGAGGCGCTGGCTCTTGGCCATGCCCTTGGCGCGGTGGATGCGCTCGATCGCGTCGCGGGCCTCGATGGCGCAGCCGAGGGCGTAGACCGAGTCGGTCGGGTACGCGGCGACGCCACCGCCGTGGAGGATCTCGACCGCCTTGGCGACCTTGCGCGCGGGCGGCGTGCCCCACGCCTCGATGATCAGGCGCAGCGGCGTGGTCATGGCGTCGGCGCCGCCACGCCGCGGAAGCCGGTCGCGGCGATGTACTGCTCGATCGAGATCTGTCGGCTCGACTCGGGCTTCATCACCTTCACGGTCACGAACCGCGCCCGCACCGCCTCGATCAGCTTCTTGAAGTCGGGGCCCTGGAAGATCTTGCCGACGAAGCGCCCGCCCGGCGCGAGCATCGCGACCGCCAGCTCGAGGGCGCGCTCGAACAGCGCCTCGGACCGCGCCTGATCCATGTGGCGGATGCCGCTGGTGTCGGGCGCCATGTCCGACAGCACGACGTCGAAGGCGCCGAGGTCGCCGATCAGATCAGCCGGCACGACGGTGAAGACGTCACCGACCAGGAGCCGCGCCCCCGCGACGCCCGCGATCGACGTGCGATCGATCCCGACCAGCTGGCCGGTCGAGCCGACCTTGCCGCGGGCGTATTGCAGCCACGACCCGGGCGCGCAGCCGAGATCGCACACCCGATCGCCGGGGCGGAACAGCGCGATCGCCTGATCGACCTCCTCGAGCTTGTAGACCGCGCGCGCACGAAAGCCCGCGTCCTTGGCCCGACCGTGGAAACGATCGTGGCGGACGCTGCGGTCGCCGAGCTTGCTCCTGCCCTTGGCCATGGTGCGAAAACGAAAACGCCGGCCCGAAGGCCGGCAGTAAGTTCGAACCCGAAGTTCCTCGAGCCGGGCTTGGTCGGGTCTCGAGAAGGCTCGAGCACCGTGACCCCGTCCGAGCGGGCGTCGAGCATCGCGCTCGACGCACCGGGTTCTCGGAGATCTCAGCGACCAGCGGCCGCCTTCTTCGAGGCCTTGAGGGGGTTCTTCGAGCGAACCTCTTCCTTGCCGACGCCCTTGCGCTTGTACGTGGTGCGGGTCGCGGCCTTGCTGACCACGACGTAGCCGTTGCGGCCACCCGGGACCGCGCCGCGGATCAGGATGCAGTTCTCGTCGGTGAGGATGCGGAACAGCTGGAGGTTCTGCACCGTCACGGTCTCGTTGCCCATCTGGCCCGCCATGCGCTTGCCCTTGTGGACGCGCTGCGGGGTGAGGCGGCACCCGATCGATCCGCCGTGGCGGAAGTACTCGTGGGTACCGTGGGAGGCCTTCATGCCCTCCATCTTGTGGCGCTTGATGACGCCCTGGTAGCCCTTGCCCTTGCTCGAGCCCTCGACGTCGACGACGACGCCCTCGGTGAACATGTCACCGGCGCCGATCACCTGACCGACGGTGAACCGCTCGAGCTCGGAAGGCTCCAGGCGGAACTCGCGGATGATGCGGACCGGCTTGCTGTTCGCGGCCTTCGCCAGGCCGACCTCGGCCTTGTTGGCGAGGCGCAGCGGCTTCTCGCCGAAGCCGATCACGAGCGCCGAGTAGCCGTCCTTGTCGACGGAGCGCTTGCCGACCACGACGCACGGCCCGGTCTGGATCACCGTCACGGGGATGCTCTCGCCGTCGTCGGCGAATACCTGCGTCATCCCGATCTTCTTGCCCAGTAGGCCTAGTCGCATTGCCATGGTCGTTTCTCCTGAGAGCGCGCGTATATACAGTCGGGGTTTCGGGAAGTCAAGGTGCGGTCGTGGCTGGGAGCTTGAAGATTCGCGCCGTGTTGGCGACCGTCGCGGCCGCGAGGGCCTCCAGGGTCACGCCCGCCGCCGCTGCGACCACCGCCGCGGTGTGGGCGACGAAGGCGGGCTCGTTGCGGCGGCCGCGCATCGGGACAGGCGCCAGGTACGGACAGTCGGTCTCGATCAAGATGCGATCGAGGGGGACCTGGGCCACCGCGTCGCGGATCGGCTGCGCGGTCTTGTAGGTCGTGATGCCCGAGAACGACACGTACAGCCCCATCGAGGCGTAGGCGGCGGCGTCGTCGGGCGTGCCGGTGAAGCAGTGGATGACGGCGCCGATCGCGGCGGCGTCGCATTCGGCGAGGATCGCGCGGGCCTCGGCGTGGGCGTCGCGGATGTGGCAGACGATGGGCTTGCCGACCTGGTGGGCGAGGGCGATGAAGCGCCGGAAGGCCGCGGCCTGGGCCACGCGATCGGAGTGATCGTAATAGAAGTCGAGGCCGGTCTCGCCGATCGCGACGACGCGCGGGTGCGGCGCGAGGCGCTCGTGGATCGCCCACCACGCCGGCGTCATCTTGTCGACGTCGTGGGGATGGGTCGCGACGGTGGCGAACACGTCGGGATCGCGCTCGGCCAGGGCGACCGCGCGCTCGGCGCTGGTGGGATCGCCGACCGCGCCGATCACGATGATGCGGCGGACCCCGGCGGCGCGGGCCCGGGCCAGGACCTCCTCGCGATCGCCGTCGAACTCGGGGCCGTCGACGTGGGCGTGGCTGTCGGTCAGCTCGATCACGGGGCATCTCCGGCGGTGGCGCGATCGCGATCGCGGTCGCGATCGCGGATCGCGGCGAGGGCGTCGGCGACCGCGGGTTGCAGATCGCTGCCGCGGCGGCGCTGCGCGAGGGCCTCGAGCGGCGCGATCGCCCAGGCGTCGCCGATCCGCGCGAGCTGCTCGACCGCGAGGCCGCGCACCGGCAGCTTGCGATGATCGAGGGCGGCGATCAGCGCGGCGCGGGCGGCGGCGACGTGGGGCCCGTCGTCGGCGGCGCCGGCCAGCGCGAGGATCGCGGCGGCGGCGCGGACCGGTTGCTCGGGCGCGAT
>JAYTAJ010000765.1:0-3499 GCA_043737575.1 Myxococcales bacterium
CGGGGCCGTGGCCGCTGCGCGAGCTGCTCGAGCGCGGCCAGCCGATCGAGGTCGCGCTCGCCGATGGCGCCTGGCCGCGCGGGCGATGGCCGTCGGCGCCGACCCGCGCGTTGCTGCTGCCGATCGCGCAGCAGGGTCAGGCGGGCGCGGCGGGCGTCCTGATCGCGGGCATCAACCCGCACCGCGCCCTCGACGCCGCCTACCGCGGCTTCCTCGGGTTGCTGGTCGGTCAGCTCGCGGCTGGCCTCGCCAACGCCCGCGCCTACGAGCGCGAGCGCCAGCGCGCCGAGAGCCTCGCCGCCCTCGATCGCGCCAAGACCGCCTTCTTCTCCAACGTCAGCCACGAGTTCCGGACGCCGCTGACCTTGATGCTGGGCCCGCTCGACGATCTGCTCGGCGAGCTCGACCTCGCGCCGCACCTGCGCGACGAGCTCGCGACGATCAACCGCAACGCGCTGCGCCTGCTCAAGCTGGTCAACACCATGCTCGACTTCTCGCGCATCGAGGCCGGCCGCGCGGTCTCGCAGATCCAGCCGGTCGATCTCGCGCAGCTCACCACCGATCTCGCCAGCGTGTTCCGGTCCGCCACCGAGCGCGCCGGCCTCCAGCTCGTCGTCGACTGTCCGCCCCTCGACGGGCCGGTCCCGGTCGATCGCGACATGTGGGAGAAGATCGTCCTCAACCTGCTGTCGAACGCGTTCAAGTTCACGCTCGAGGGTGAGATCGCGGTGGGGCTGGCGCGGCGCGGCGATCGGGTCGAGCTGACGGTGCGCGACACCGGCTGCGGCATCCCCGCGGCCGAGCTCGGCCACGTCTTCGAGCGGTTCCATCGCGTCGAGGGCACCCGCGGCCGCAGCCACGAGGGCACCGGCATCGGGCTCGCGCTGGTGCAGGAGCTGGTGCGGCTCCACGACGGCACGATCGCGGTCGCGAGCGAGCCGGGGCAGGGCACCACGTTCACGGTCTCGATCCCGGGCGGCGTCGAGGTCGCGGCGACGCCCGCGCTCGATCGGCCGGCGGTCGGCGCGCGGCGCGGGCCGAACGTCTACGCCGAGGAGGCGATGCGGTGGCTGCCCGATGCCTCGCGCGCCGTCGCGGTCCCGCCCGGCCGTGCCCACCTGCTGATCGTCGACGACAACGGCGACATGCGCGACTACCTGCAGCGGCTGCTCGGCCGACGCTGGGACGTCGACGCGGTCGCCAACGGCCGCGCCGCGCTGGCGGCGATCCACACCCGCCGCCCCGATCTGGTGCTGACCGACGTGATGATGCCCGAGCTCGACGGCTTCGGCCTGATCGCCGCGATCCGCGCCGACCTCGAGCTGCGCGACGTCCCGGTGATCGTGCTGTCGGCGCGCGCCGGTGAGGAGGCGCGGGTCGAGGGCCTGCAGCGCGGCGCCAACGAGTACCTGGTCAAGCCGTTCGCGGCGCGCGAGCTGGTGGCGCACATCGAGACCCAGCTGCTGCGCGCCGCGGTCGCGTCGGTCGAGCACGCCCAGACCCGGCGCTTCGCCGCGGTCTTCGAGCAGGCGCCGGTCGCGATCGCGCTCCTGCGCGGGCCGAGCCACGTCTACGAGGTCGCCAACCCGTCTTACCTCCGGCTGGTCGACGGTCGCGCGTTGCTGGGACGCGCGGTCGCCGACGCGCTGCCCGAGCTCGTGCCCCAGGGCATCATCGAGCTGCTCGACGGCGTGTACGGCAGCGGCGCGCCGTACGTCGCCAAGGCGCGGGCGATCCAGATCCATCGCCGCGACGGCACGACGCTGCCGCCGATGTACCTCGACTTCATCTACCAGCCGCTCCGCGGCGCCGACGGCATGATCGACGGCATCGCGGTCGTGGTCCACGACGTCAGCGAGCTGGCGCTGGCGCGCGGCGCCGCCGAGACCGCCAACCAGGCCAAGGACGAGTTCCTGGCGATGCTCGGTCACGAGCTGCGCAACCCGCTGGCGCCGATCACCACCGCGCTCCACGTCATGAAGCTGCGCGGCGTCGGCGGCGACCGCGAGCGCGCGGTGATCGAGCGCCAGGTCCAGCACCTGGTCGGGCTGGTCGACGACCTGCTCGACGTCTCGCGCATCACCCGCGGCATGGTCGAGCTGCGGATGGAGCCGGTCGATCTGGCCGACGTGGTCGCCCGCGCGATCGAGGTCGTCAGCCCGCTGCTCGAGACCCAGCGTCACGCGCTGGTGATCGAGGTGCCGCGTGGCCTGGTCGTGCAGGGCGACGCGGCCCGCCTGGCCCAGGTGGTGTCGAACCTGCTCGCCAACGCCGCGAAGTACACGCCGAAGGCCGGCCGGATCGCGGTGACGGCGTGGCCCGACGGCGACGGTCACGCCACGCTGCGCGTCGTCGACAACGGCATCGGGATCGACGCGACGATGCTGCCGCGGATCTTCGAGCCGTTCGCCCAGGCCAAGCAGGCGCTCGATCGATCCCAGGGCGGCCTCGGCCTCGGCCTCGCGATCGTCGCCAACCTGATCAAGCTGCACGGCGGCACCGTCCGCGCCGCCAGCGACGGCCACGGCCACGGCACCGAGTTGACGGTGCGGCTGCCCGCGATCGAGGCGCCGGCCGCGTGCGGGGTGGTCGGCCCGGGCGCGCCGCGCGCCCACGATGCCCGCGACGTCCGGGTGCTGGTGGTCGACGACAACGTCGACGCCGCCGAGCTGCTCGCCGAGGCGCTCGCCGCCGACGGCTTCCAGACCCACGCCGCGTTCGACGGCCCCAGCGCCCTCGAGCACGCCGCGGCGTTCTGTCCGCAGATCGCGGTGCTCGACCTCGGCCTGCCGGTGATGGACGGCTTCGAGCTGGCGCGCCTGCTCCAGGCCCACCCGATCCTCGCGACCACCAAGCTCGTCGCGGTGACCGGCTACGGCCAGCCGCAAGATCGCGCGCAGACCGCGTCGGCCGGCTTCTCCGCGCATCTGGTCAAGCCGGTCGATCTCGACAAGCTGCGCGAGGTGATCCGCGGGCTGCTTTCGAGCTAGCGTTTCGCGCTAGCGTGCGCGCATGCGCATCGACAAGGTCTACACCAAGGGCGGCGATCGCGGCGAGACGTCGCTGATCGGCGGCGATCGCGTGAGCAAGGCGGCGCCGCGCATCGAGGCCTACGGCACCGTCGACGAGCTCAACGCGACGCTCGGGCTGGTCCGCACCGCGCTCGAGAGCTCGGCCGCGGGGCCGCACCTCTTGCCGATCGTGCATCGGGTGCAGAACGAGCTGTTCAACCTCGGCGCCGAGCTGGCGACGCCGGATCCGGCGCGCCGCGCCAAGCTGCCGCGGGTCGAGCCGCGCCACGTCGCCGCGCTCGAGACCGACATCGACGCGATCAACGACGATCTACCGCCGCTCACCAGCTTCGTGCTGCCCGGCGGCGGCGCGGCGTCGGCCAGCTTCCACCTCGCTCGCACCGTGTGTCGCCGCACCGAGCGCCTGCTGGTCGCGCTCGGCGCCACCGAGGATCTCGGCGAGCTGGCGGTGATCTACTTGAACCGAC
>JAYTAJ010000766.1:0-7968 GCA_043737575.1 Myxococcales bacterium
CTCGTCGAGGAAGATGGTGCCGCCGTGGGCGGCGCGGAACGCCCCCGCGGTCGCGCGGATCGCGCCCGTGAACGCGCCCTTCTCGTGGCCGAACAGCGACGACTCCACCAGCCCCGCGGCGATCGCACCGCAATCGACGACGATGAACGGCCCCGAGCGGCGCGGCGACGCGCCGTGGATCGCACGGGCGATCAGCTCCTTGCCGACCCCGGTCTCGCCGCGCACCAGCACCGTCGCGTCGGACCGCGCGACCTTGCCGACCAGCTCGAAGGTCGCGGCCAGGCCGGCGCCGATCACCGGGGCCTTGCCCGTGCGCGACGCCAGCTCGCCGACCAGCGCGCGGTTCTCCTCCTCGAGGCGCTCCTTCAGCCGGACGATCTCCTTGCGGCGACGCTCGGCGATCTCGACCTCGCGGCGCAGCCGCTCCGTCAGATCGCGCAACGCCGAGTGGGCCCGCGCGTTGTCGAGCGCGACCGCCAGCCCGGCCGCCGCGGTCGACAGCAGCTCCAGCTCCTCGTCGTCGAGGCGGCCGTCCTCGCGCGGCACGACCACCAGGATCGCGGGCGCGCGATCGTCGACCGGGATCGGCACCGCGACCGAGCCACCCGGCAGCTCGTGGGGCGCGCGGGTCGCGAGCGTCAGGTCGAGGCCGTGGGCGCCGTCGGCGTCGGGCACGACCGGCAGCTCGGCGCCGCCGACCTCGACGTCGCAGCGCCAGCCGTAGGCGCTCTCGGCGGTGTCGGGGCAGAAGTCGACGATCGTGTAGAGGCCGACGCCGCGCGCGCCGAGCGCGAGCCGGACCCGCTCGACGAAGCCGCGCGACAGCTCATCGGCGTCGAGCGTGGCGACCGCGGCCTGAGCCGCCTCGCGCAGCAAGCTGCGGGCCCGGCTGCGCTCGCGCGCGAACCGATCGTCGACGACGCGCTGGACCTTCACCCGCAGCGGGCCGAACACGATCGCCGCCGCCAGGGTCGCCGCGAAGGTCGTCAGGAAGCCGCCGCCCGCGTACAGCGTCGCAGCGCCGCCGAGCAGGCCGATCACCCCGAGGTACAGGCCCGCCGCGCACAGGGTCGCGAGCACGTAGCCGGTCGAGCGCCGCCACAGCCGATCGAGCTCGCCGAACGGCACGCGGGTCATCGCGAGCACGACGCACGCCGAGCCGCCGACCATCGCCATCGCGACGTAGGGTCGGAAGCCGCCCGCGAGGAACGCGTTCGGGTTGCGCGCCGCGACCACCACCGCGATCACCAGCGGCACCACCATCGTCGCGCCGCCGACGTGGAGCCAGCGCGCCGCGACCGGATCGATCTGATCGCGCTGGGCCCGCAGCCGCCGCGCCCGCGCCGCCGCGCCGACCAGCAAGTAGGTCGCGGCCAGCGCGCCCGCGACGCCGCCACCCCAGGTCGTGATGGTCTCGCGATCTGGCAGCGCGACGCCGACCGCGAACGCCGCGTGGTTGGTCGCGAGCACCGTCGCCGTCGCGATCGGCGGGCCGTAGATCGCCCAGCGCTCGCCGCGGCCGACGTAGCGGCGCCCGGCCGGGAACCGCAGCATGAAGTGACAGGTCGCGGGCGCGGCCAAGGACATCGCGAACGTCCACGGCACCATCAGGAACGGCGTCGACACCGTGACGTCGAGCGCGAAGGCGCCCGCGAGGAACACCACGTAGATCACCGTCGAGCGCAGGAACTGCTGCGGCAGCTCGTGACCGCGCCCGCGATCGGCGATCAGCGCCAGCGCGAGCAGCACCAGCGCGAGCACGACGCCCGCGGCCGACGCCAGCGGCACCCGGCGCGGCGCGGTGAACGTCATCGCGATCGACTCGCCCGCGCGATCGACGATCAGCGTCACCGCGCGAGCCGGACGCAGCTGGTTGACGCGGGCGTGGCGATCGATCGCGCCGTCGATCGCGACGCCGTCGATCGACGTGATGACGTCACCGACCCGCAGCCCCGCGCGCGCCGCCGCCGAGTCGGGATCGACGACGACGACCGCGCCGCCCTGGTAGATGAAGAAGCCGCGATCGGGCGAGCGCAGCGCGACGACCAGCAGCGCGATCGCGTAGATCAGCGACGCCGCCACCATCGCGATCACCTTGCGCCGCGTCCGCGCGAGCGCGAGCGGCGAACGACGGCCCGGCGAGGTCTCCTCTCCGGGCGCCGCGGTGCCACTCAGCGAGTCGACTGGGTTCGCGGGCACCGCCCTCGAGGAAAGCAAGAAGCCGGCCGCGTGCGCCGCATGTCGGAGGCCCGCGTACACGCACGTTTGTGCGCCCCGAAGCGCCGCTGCAGGCGCCGCCCATCAGGGGAAAAAGTCCTCGATCTTGGGGGCTTGTGCCCCGCGTCGGGCGGCGCGCGGCTACTTCCGCGCGAACGTGATCTTCTTGATCGAGATCGGCTGGTTCGGACGATCGTTGCCGTCCTTCGGCACCGCGGTGATCTTCTTCACCAGCGCGACCTCGTCGCACTTGCCGAAGATGGTGTGCTTGCCCGTCAGCCACTCGGCCGGCGCCTCGGTGATGAAGAACTGGCTGCCGTTGGTGCCGCGGCCTGCGTTCGCCATCGCGAGGATGCCCGGCGCGTCCATCTTGAACGGCGTCGCGACCTCGTCGTCGAAGTTGTAGCCGGGGCCGCCGGTGCCCTGACCGAGCGGATCGCCGCCCTGGATCATGAAGCCGGAGATGACGCGGTGGAAGATGATGCCGTTGTAGAGCGGCTTGCCCTTCTCGACCGCGTTGGTGTTCGGGTTGGTCCACGGCTTCTGGCCGGTCGCGAGGCCGACGAAGTTGGCGACCGTCATCGGGGTCTCCTTCTCGTACAGCTCGCAGTGGAACGCGCCCATCGTGGTGTCGATGGTCGCGCGCAGCTTGCCCTTGCCGGGCACGCCCTTCAGGTACTCGGCGAGATCCGACGCCTCGGGCGGACGCACGGTGTCCATCGCCAGCCTGGTGCCGACGACCGGCGGATCGGTCGGCGGCGGCACCGTCGCGCCCGGCTGCGCCCCGTGATCGCCGTGCGGATCACCGCCCTTCGGATCGGCGACCGGCGGATCGGGCTTCTTGATCTCGGCGGGCGGCGGCTCGACCGCCTTCGGCGGCGGCGGCGGCAGTGGCTTGGGGGTCGAGCCCTTCTGGATCGGAGCCTCCTCCGACGAGGTCTTGGACTTTTCACAGGCCGCGCCGAAGACGGCGGCGGCAGCGGCGACAACGAAGGCGAGACGCGTCATCCGCGCATCGTGGATCGACCGCGGACGCGCTGCAAGTCGACGCGGCCCAGAGGTACAGTCCGCGTCGATGATCGACGACCCCGTGCAGACCTGGATCGAGCTGCCGCCGCCCCCGCCGGGACCGTCGGAGTCGGCGCGTGCGGCGGCGGCCGCAGCGGTCCAGGCCCTCGGCGACGGCGAGCTCGTGACGCTGATCGGGACGCCCGGCAGCGGCCGCCGCACCGCCGCGCTCATCGCCGCGGCCGAGCTCGGCGGCGACGCGTACCTGATCCCCGCGCTGCCGTGGCGGGCGCCCGGCGCGCTGCGCGAGGTGGCGCGACGCCTCGGCGTGCCGACGCCGACCGAGCTGAAGACCCGCCCGATCCTGCAGCTCGCCCGCGGCGCGATGGCGGGCCACCGCGGCCTGGTGATCCTCGACGCCCGGGCCCGCGCCGAGAGCGGCCTGCTCGAGCTGATCCGCCCGCCGCCGGGCTGGCGCGCGATCGTGCTGGTGCCTCACGACGCCGACCCCGCCGCGGTGCTCGGCGCCCGCATCGAGCTGCCGCTGCCCGACGGCCCCGCGGTCGCCGCGCCTGGCGACGACGCCACCGTCCTCGCCGCCGCCGCGTTCTTCGATCCGTGGGAGGGCGCGCCACGCGCGCTGTTGTCCGCGGTCGCCGGGCTGGACGAGGACGCGATGAGCGCGGCGATCTCCCGCCTGATCGACCGCGGCGCGCTGCGCCCGGCCCGCGATCGGCGGCGCGTCCTGCCCACGCTCCACGGGTTCCAGCACCGCCCCGAGGCGACCGATCCGACCAGCCGGGCGATGGCCGAGCGCTTCGTCCTGACCCTGGCGTCGTGGTGCCGCCGCGTCGGCCCCGAGGCCCGCCACGCCCTCGCCGACGATCGCGGCAACCTGATGACATCGTTGTCGATCTGGCAGGAGGTCGCGCCGATCACGCTGGTCGACGGCTTCGCCCACGCGCTGCCGATGTTGCTCGACGACGCGTGCTGTCACGAGGCCGCGAAGGTCGTGATCCAGGCGACCCGGTTTGGCGACGACGACGCCCTCGCCCTGGGGGCCGACGCCAATCGCCGCATGGGCTGGAGCGCGTAGGGAAGCCGACGGCGCACGTCACCGTATTATCCGCGAGGCCCCATGTCTTCGTTGCTCAGCGAATCGCCTACCTCCGCCGCGCCCGCCCCCGCCGAGATCGAGCCGACCTTCGAGCATCGCTTGAATCGCAAGCTCGGCAGCGATGGCGGCGCGCCGCTGCCGTCCGACGTCGCGTCCCACGCGGGCGCGACCTTCGGCACCGACCTCGGCAACGTCCGCGTCCACTCCGACTCGGAGTCGGCGCAGATGGCCGAGTCGAAGGGCTTCCAGGCGTTCTCCTACGGCGCCGACGTCTTCACCAAGCCGGGCGCGACCGACACCAGCACCGCCGACGGCAGCCACGTGATGATGCACGAGCTCGCCCACGTCGCGCAGAGCGGCGGCCAGCGCGCGGCGGGCGTCCACGGCAAGGCCCAGATCGGCACGTCGACCGACGCCAACGAGGCCCTCGAGCTCGACGCCGATCGCGGCGCCACGGCGGCGCTGCACGGCGGCACCCACCAGGTCCAGTCGGCGCCGCTGATGGTGCGCGGCTTCGGCGCCACCGCCGGCAAGGACAAGAAGACCGGCGAGCGCAACAAGAACGACATCGTCCACGAGAACCAGACTCGCAACGCCGCCGAGAAGGTCGGCTTCGACGAGCGCGACTCCGAGATGATCTACTCGGGCAACTGGCAGCGCGACATGAACCAGTTCCTGATCCCGAAGATGCGCTCGGCCGGGCCGATCATCTTCAGCGCGATGGATCTCATGCACACGCTGCACTTCGGCTTCCCGATCGCGGGCTCAAAGGAGGCCGCCGACAAGCCGGGCAATGGCCCCGGCGTCAAGGGCGTGAAGGAGTTCGGCACCTACGATGCGGTCGAGCACCTCGACAACCCCGGCGGCCTGACCGGCAAGGACGTCAACAAGCAGCGCGGCGCCGACGGCGCCGACGTCGACAACGCCAACGGCGCGTCCGACAGCGAGAACATCGGCAAGGACGATCAGTCCCTCGCCGACGCCGACTCCCGCTACAACGAGCAGTTCAAGCGGGTGATGGCCGCGGCCAAGAACGCCGACGGCTCGGCCAAGGCCGAGGCCGACGCCATCGAGAACCCGGGCGAGACCAGCGACGCGTTCAAGGTCGACGAGTCGGGCATCCCGATCTACATGCAGACCAGCCGCTACCAGCTGATCGAGCAGCTGAAGAAGGGGCTCGATCTCGCGGCGTCGAAGGCCGGCAACAAGCAGGAGAACTACGATCGCGCGCTGCGCTACTGCGGCGAGGCGCTGCACGTGATGCAGGACTACTACGCGCACTCGAACTTCTGCGAGGTCGCGCTCAACATGCTGATGGACGAGAAGTTCAGCGGCGACAAGGTCGACAGCAAGGGCGGCAACGCGACGTTCGTCCAGGCGCTCAACCTGTCGGCGATCGATCCGGCGCTGGCCGATCCCAAGACCACCAAGCACCACCTGAACAGCTACGTCCATCGCAAGGGCGCCGACGGCAAGGCCGAGAGCGGCAACATGACGACCAAGGGCGGACGCGAGGTCATGGCGACCGGCACGTTCACCCTCGAGGACACCGCGCAGTCGATCAAGGAGAAGGTCGGGCTGGCGCTGAAGGGGATCAACCCGTTCGCCGCGGGCGGCCCGGCCGGGCCCAGCGAGAAGACGATGCGGTTGATCACCTGGTTCGAGTCGAACCCGACCTACTTCCCGATGGACGGCGCCAGCGCCGGCCAGTGGTGCGGCGAGAAGCTGCAGGCGGTGATGCCGGCGATCGACGTGCTCACCAAGGGCGGCAGCATGATGATGGGCGCCCAGGGCGCGGTCAGCTCCGCCGCCGACAAGGGCTGGGGCAAGGTCAAGGGCCTGTGGCACAGCGCCTGGGGCGACGACGAGGCGGCGGAGGCGAGCGAGAACCAGGGCAACGCCGACGCGGCGAAGCACGAGGCCGACGCGCAGCGCCGCAAGGAGACCCTCGCGAAGCTGAACGGCGAGCTGCACAAGACCGCGGCGATGCTCGCGGGTGGCGGCAGCCTGCGCGCGCTCTATCAGTGGACCTACGACGCCGGCAGCCACATGAAGCTGTCGTCGCTGGCGCGGATGATCCCGCTGGTCGGCGATCAGGTCGCCGAGGTCGTCGACAAGGTGGTGAAGGAGATCAAGGAGTGGCTGCGCTCGCAGTTCGAGGCGGCGTGGCTGTCGGCGACGGCGCAGTTCACCGCCGAGTTCAACGCCGCGGTCTCGCTCGCGCTCGGCTCGTCGGAGGTCAGCGACAAGACCGGGTCGCAGACGATGACCCAGCCGACCCACACCGACATCGCCAAGGACTTCGACTCGCACCAGCACGGCACCGAGGATCGCTTCAGCATCATCGAGGAGGTCGGCGAGTTCATGAACCGCCTCGGCGGCGCCAAGGCGGCCGGCACCAAGGTGCTCGACATGGCGAAGGCGAAGTTCAACGACGTGATGAGCGGCAAGACCGGCGTCATCGACGGCGTGAAGAGCGCGACCGCGGAGATCGCGAAGGAGGTCAACGGCCCCGAGAGCGAGGAGGCTGGCCACAAGCACCAGCATCGTCACGCCGGCGCGTGGCTGGCGCCGATCGCGCATTCGCTGGCGACCCAGTCGTCGGAGAAGATCCTCGAGGTCTATCGCGCCGGCTTGAAGAAGGGCCAGGCCGGCCAGTCGCCCAGCGTCGAGAAGACCGGCGTCGCGACCGTGACCCACGCCTGGTTCGCGCACCCGGCCGACTGCACCGGGCTGTGGCAGAGCGACATGATGTCGATGCTGTCGGGCGACACCGTCGACGCGATCGCGATCAAGAAGGAGCTGGCGCGGCGCATGGCGCTGCCGCCCGAGCAGCAGTCGACCAACGACGAGTCGACGACCAACCACGACGATCGCCACGGCGATCACGACGACGGCGACTCCGACCACGGCGCCAAGAGCGAGTTCGAGCCGGGCCCGCACACCCCCGCCGGCCACGGTCCCCACGATCACGAGGGCCACGACCATCACGATCACGACCACGAGTGAGGACACGCGGTCGCTCTTCTGATGAAGTGATCGGCGGATGGTCGATCCCGTCTTCAAGGTAGCGGCGAGCCCCGACGGGGCCCACCTCGCGGTCCTCCACGATGGCCGCCTGTCGCTGTACGCCCTCGACGGCGGGCGGCGCATCGCGAGCGAGGCGGTGGTCGGCACCGACCTGGTGTTCTGCGGACCGCACCTCCTGGTCCACGCCAGCGACGCGGCGGGGAGCGTGCTCACGCTCCTGGCGTTGCCATCGCTCAGCCCGGTCTCGGTGGTGGAGCTGATGGCGACGACGCGGGTCCAGGCGTCGTCGGGCGTGTACGCGCTGCTCGATCAGGGCGATCAGGCGCTGATGGCGCAGGGCTCGAGCGCGACGATCGCGGTGGCGCCGCTGCGGCCGCCCGCGGCGTTCACCCGCGCGGTCGGGCTCGAGGCCAACCAGTTCGTGACGTTCAGCGGCCGCGGCGCCGAGGTCTGGGACGCGGCGTCCCGGCGGCCGCTGGCGCGCCTCGGCCTGACGCTGCCGATCGACGCCGGCGCGATCGGGCTCACCAACCGCGGCACCGCGCTGTGGATCGCGACGACGCAGCCGGCGCTCCACGTCGCCCGGATCTCCGACG
>JAYTAJ010000767.1:0-7967 GCA_043737575.1 Myxococcales bacterium
GCGCCGCGACCGGGTTGGGGACGTCGGCCGCCCACACCCCGTTCTGCATCGAGCCGCTGAGGAGCAGCATCGTCGTCTGCGTCATCGTCGCGAGATCGGGCGGGCTGGCGGGCGCGGTGGTCGTGTAGTAGAGCAGCGGCGGCTGCGACAGGCCGAGGTCGTCGGTGATCGTCGCGTCGATCGTGAGATCGACCAGCGTCGACTCGTTCATCGCGGTGTGGGTGACCACCGGCGGCGTGCCCGGGCAGTTCTGCTGCTGCTCCTTGCGCAGCACGATGAGGTAGTTCTTGATCGTCTTGGGGTTGTCGCCGTCGTCGGCGGCCAGGGTCAGCGTGTAGCGATCCTCGGCGTCGATCTGGGCGCGGGTCGGGCACCAGTGCCACACCGCCGCGAGCCCGCTGGTCGGCTCGAGGGTCGCGCCCTCGATCGCCGGATCCTCCTGGGTGATGCCGACCTCGGCGGTGTCCTGATCCTCGATGACGATGTCGAGGTCGAGGCACTGCCGCACCGCGAGATCGAGGGTCGTGCCCGAGCCGAGCGGCTGGCGAAACAGCGGCTGGGTCTCGGCGCCGATCGCGCTGCGGACCTCGATCGTCACCGGCACCGTGGTGTCGTTGTCGCCATCGGACGCGACGAAGTCGAAGTGCCAGGTGCCGACGTCGGCGGCGAGCGGGCGCCAGCGAAACAGGCCCGTGCCGGCCGCGGTCGGATTGAGGGTCGCGCGGTCGCCGAGATCGGGGACGTCGGAGCGGAACGAGTACGAGATCTTGTCGCCGTCGGCGTCGGTCGCGTGCAGCGGGATCGTGAGCTCGACGCCCACCGCGGCCACCTGATCGGGGATCGAGGTCAGGTCAGGAGGAGCGCCGCTGCCGCAGGCTACGACGGTAGCCACTAGCGACATCCAGATCGTTGGGGCCAGGGCCCGCCGAGCGCTAGCCCTCATGCGATTTCCTCCAGTTACCGATGGTACAGCAGGCACCAGCGGAACGGAGAGCAACGTTTGCGCCATCGCGGGCCACCGCGCGGCTGCGAGTTCGACCGGGGACCTAGCCCTGACAGAGCGCGGCGAGAGCGGCGAAGTCCTCGCTGACCGCGAACTGCACCAGCTCGGCGACCGAGATCGTGCGGTAGGCGGTGGCGAGATCGGGCGCGTTGGCGCGCGCGATCAGCACGCCGAGGGGCGCGGCGGCGCCGCCGGCGGCGACCAGGCCGGCGCGGTGGGCGGCGGTGTCGAGGGCGCGGGCCAGGGCGCGGTGATCGAACGACGCGGCGTGGACGCCGAGGGCGTAGGGCCGCAGCTCGTTCATCAGGTTCGACGGGATCAGGCGGCGCAGCTTCTGCTGCTGGGCGACGACCTGATCGTTGTCGACGGCGAGGTACGGCAGGTCGGGCTGGAACAGGCGGAGCAGCGCGAGCACGAGGACGCCGAGCTCGTCGTCGCCGAGGCGGGCGAGGATGCTGAGCTGGGACGAGGCGAGGCGCAGCGCGCCGGCGGCGGCGAACCGCACCGCGGCGAGCCGGTTGGGATCGGCGATCGCGGCGCCGAGCACGAGCGACAGCGGGCTGGTCGGCTCGGCGATCATCGCGAAGGGCTGGCGGCTCGACACGTAGACGTCGATCTCGCCGAGGCCGAAACCCTCGGCGACCTCCTGGGCGGCGGCGGCGACCGGGCTGTCCTTGGCGCGCAGGCGATCGCCGCGGGTCACGCCGTACGGGCGCAGATCGATGCCGACGTGCTTGGCGAGGCGATCGCCGAGCAGCGTGAAGATCTGCCGCAGCTCGGGCGTGATCGGCGCCGGCCACAGCACCTCGTCGGCCTCGGGCCGCAACAGGCCGCCGAGGTGGATCGGGTGCGGCGCGACGGCGTCGGAGGCGTCGGCGCCACACAGCCGGGCGATGTCGACGGCGTTGCGGTTGACCGCGCCCTGGCCGGGCACGCCGGCGTCATGGCGAGCATGCGCGACCCGCGCCAGCACGCGGAACGCTCCGGGCTCGAGGCTGACCGCGACCCGCTGCCGCATCGCCGCGGCGACCATGCCGAGGTGGACGCGGATCGACGCAGCGTCGCCAGCGTCCTCGTAGAACTTGATCAGCGCGCCGAGCGCGAGATCGGAGTCAGGCGCGGCGTCGACCGCGAGCTGGTACGCGCGCTCGGCGCGGCGGCGATCGCCGAAGCCCTCGGCGAAGATGCGGCCGACGCGATGCAGGTGCGTCACCTTGCGCGCGGGCACGGTCTCGTTCTTCACCAGCCGCTCGCAGGCGCCGAGCGCCATGCGCCAGTCGGCGATCGAGATGCCGAGATCGGCGAGCCGCTCGAGCGCCTCCTCATCGTCGGGATCGTGGGCGAGCACGCGCTGGAAGGCGCGGATCGCGGCGGGCGGATCGGGTAGCCGCTCGGCGTAGATCATGCCGAGGCGGTAGTGGATGTTGCGCAGCATGCGCGGATCGCGCTCGAGGCGCGCGCGCGCGAGCAGCATGTCGGCGGCGTCGCCCCACGCGCCCTGCTCCCACGCGATGTCCGACAGCGCGGCGATGGCGCGCAGATCGCCGGGCGCGGTCTCGACGATGGCGCGGAAGTGGCGCTTGGCGCGCTCGCGGTCGCCCATGAAGTTGCGCGCGAGCTCGGCGATGGCGCGGTGCAGGCTGGCGCGCTCGGCGGCGTCGGTCTCGACCTCGAGGCGGGCCTCGAGCAGGATCGCGAGGGCCTCGTGCTCGCCCTGCTCCTCGAGCAGGAGCCGCAGCCGGATGAACGCGTCGGTGTGGCGGGGATCGGCGGTGAGCGCGGCGCGCAGCGCGTCGACCGCGCGCTCGCCGTCCTGGGCGCGATCCATGAGCGCGACGCCGGCGAGGTGCCACAGCGTGGCGCGCACGGTGTCGTCGTCGGTGAGCGTGGCCTCCTTGCCGGCGGCGTCGGCGAAGTCGAGCCAGCGGTGGCCGCGCAACGCGGCGTCGCGCCAGCCCTCGAGGGCGGCGGGGTAGCCGCCGCGCAGCTCGTTGGCCTGGCGGAAGCGCGCGAGCGCCTCGTCGAGGCGGCCGAGCTCGGACAGGGTCTCGCCGCCGCGGGTGAGGAACGCCGAGCGGGTGCGGGGATCGTCGGCGAAGTAGTCGGCGATGGTGTCCTCGAGCTGGGCCAGCTCGGGGCTGCTGCCGCCGCGGCGGACCAGGGTCTCGAGGTGAAACAGCGCACGGCGGGCCCGCGGCGCCAGCAGCACGATCGCCTGATACGCGGCGCGCAGCTCGTCCTCGGAGCTCTCGAGCCGCTCGAGCAGCATCGCGCGATCGAGCGCCAGGGCGATGCGATCACCGGTGTCGACGCCGGCGTCGGGCGCGAACGATCCGGCCTGACGCTCGCGCAGCGCGGCGAGCTCGGCCCAGCGAGCGGCGCCGCCGTAGGCGCGCTCGAGCTCGCGCAGCACGACCAGGCGACCGGGGTCGGCGGCGGCGGCGGCCTCGAGGGAGATCAGGGCCGACGCGCGATCGTCGCGGACGTCGAGATCGATCCGCGCCAGCGACTCGTAGGCGTCGGCCTTGGCGCGATCGTCGCCGCCGTCCTCGGCGAGGCGCAGCTCGGCCAGCGCCAGCGCGAGGATCGGACCGGCCTCGCGAACGCTGGCGGCGATGCGCCGGAGCGGATCGGCGGCGAGCGGATCGTGGGGCCGCAGCTCGAGGGCCTTGGCGAGCAGCGACAGCGCGCCGACCGAGTCGCCCTGCCCCGCGACCTGCTCGGCGTCGCGGATCAAGCGCGCGAAGGCGTCGTCGCCGCCGCCGCTACCGACCCGGACCGGGCGCGGCGGTGGCGCGGCGTCGCCGAGGCGGCGGCGGGCGGCGCCCAGCGCGTCGTGGACGAAGCCGAGGCCGGGGTGATCGTCGACGAGGCCACCGAGCAGGCTGGCGGCGCGGCCGGGCTCGGCGCCGCGATCGAGGTACACGCCGGCGGCGCGGAACCGCAACAGCGCGGCCTCGATCGGCGCGCGCTCGGCGATCGCGGCGGCGCGATCCTCGAGCGCGAGGGCGACGTCGCCCCAGCGGCCCGCGGCGGCGCCGAGCACCAGCGACGCGGCGAGGCGGCGCGGATCGTCGGGCGGCACCTCGCGCAACAGCTCGTCGATCTCCGACCACGGCGCGCCGCTGGCGAGGGCGAAGCGCGCGCGGGTGAGCGCGAGGGTCGACGCGGCGGCGGTCGACTCGGCGGCGGCCTGGGCGCGGGCCCAGGTCCGGCTGATGACGTCGCGATCGCCGGTGCCCGCGGCCAGCGCCATCGCGCGGGCGTGGGCGAGCTCGCCGTCGACGCCGAGCTCGGCGACCTGATTCCAGGCGTCGAGGGCGCGGTGCAGGCTGGCGACGTCGTCGGGCGACGCCGCGCGATCGAGCGCGGTCGCGGCCTTCGCCGCCCACAGCTTGCCGTCGACGCGCTCGTCGGAGCGCGACGACACGCTCGCGAGCAGCGCGCCGCGATCGGCGGCGCGGCCGGCGACGCCGAGGATGTCGGCCCACGCCTCGGCGGCGGCCGGGCTGGCGATGTCGTCGGCGGCGGGCATCAGCGCCTGGGCGGGCTCGAGCTGACCGGCCGCGGCCCACAAGGTCGCGGCGCGCACCCGATCGAGCTCGTCGCCGACGCCGATCGCGAGGCGACGCTCGAGGCGCGCGGCGGCGCCGCTGGGATCGCCCGCGGCGAACAGCCGATCCGACAAGGTCGCGGCGGCGAGATCGTCGCCCGGCTCGGCGGCGAGGACCGCCTCGAGGAGGTCGTTGATCCGCGGATCGTCGGCGGGCAGCCGGATCGACGCCCACAGCGAGGCGGCGCGGCGCAGCGCGGGATCGACGGCGATCGGCGCCAGCGCGAGGGCGGCCTCGCTCGGCACGCCGCGCACCATCGCGTCGCCGAGGATCGCGGCCTGCACCGTCGGATCGTCGGCGGCCAGCGCGGCGGCGTCGGCCAGCGCCGCGGGCGCACCGCGGCGCGCAGCCTCGAGGGCGAGCGCGACCTGCAGCGGCCGATCGGAGCTACGCTCGGCGAGCCCGCGCAGCGCGCCCGCGGCGGCGTCACCGTCGGCCGCGCGGATCGCGCCGAGGTGGCCAGCCAGCGCGGCGGGATCGGCGCCGATCGCGGCGGCGAAGGCGGCGGCGGCGCGCGGCCGATCTTGCACGCGCTCGAACAGGTGACCGCGCGCGAGCGACAGCGCGGCGCGCAGCGACGGATCAGCGACCACGCCGGCGAGGCGCTCGAGAGCCTCGCCGAGCTCGTCGGCGCGACCGTCGAGGAACGCCAGCTCGAGCTGCGCGAGCTGGGCCCGGACATCGCCCTGGGCCTCGTCGAGCAGCTCGCCGACCGCGACCCGCGCGAGGTCCTGCTCGGCGGCGGCCATCAGCAGATCGACGCGATGCAGCGCCAGGGCGCGACGCTCGAGGGGGCCCGCGATGCCGAGCTCGGCGTCGAGGTGGGTCGTCGCCTCGGCGAGATCGCCGGCGCCGCGCGCGATGCGACGCAGGCCGCGCAGCGCGGCGGACGCGCGGGGATCGGCGAGCAGCGCGGCGTCGTAGCTGACGCGAGCGTGCTCGGTGTCGCCGAGCCGCTCGTAGAGGCGGCCGGCCTCGACGCGCAGCGGCGCCTGCAACGCCGGATCGTCGATCAGCATCAGCTCTTGCTCGAGGACGAGGATGCCGCGGGCCGCGGCCTCGCCGGGATCGAAGCCGGAGGTCGGCTCGGCCTTCTCGGGCAGATCGACGGCGTCGAGATCGAGCAGCGGCAGGGTGTCGGCGAACACCGCCGCGGGCAGCGCGGGCGGCTGCGCGAGGGCCGCGACCATCGGCGGCACCATCGCGCCCATCAGCGTCGGCGCGCCGGCCGTGGTGGTCGGCACCGCGAACGACGGCGCGGCGGGCGCGCTGGTCGGCGTCGTCGGGGTCGCGGGTGCGCCGGCGCCGGCGAGCACGGGCGCGAGGGCGCCGATCAGCGTGCGTGCGTTGGGCGCGGAGCTGGGCGCAAGGCTCGCGATCGGCGCGATGGCGATCGGCGCGATGGCGATCGGCGCGACTGCGATCGGCGCGACTGCGATCGGCGCGGCCGCGCTCGGCGCGACTGCGATCGCGATCGGCTGGCTCGACGCCATCGGCGGCGGATCGCTGAGGCGGCCGCGCGGTGGCGGCGGCGGCGGCCCGACGCGGGTGTGGGCCGCGGGATCGTCGTCGAACGGATTGGCCGCGACCGCGACCGGCGCCTGCGGCGTGCCCTCGATCGCGGTCGACTCCTCCTCGACCATCAGATCGTCGACGGCGGCGTCAGCGGCGGCCTCGGCGAGCAGCGATCCGAGCGCCTCGTCGGCGCTGGTCTCCGCGGCGGGCTCGTCGGCGCGGCTCGCCTCGAGCTCGACCGCCGGCTCGATCTCGATCGCCGCGTCGCGCTCGCTGTCGCGCTCGATCGCGGGCTCGCTCGCGGCGGGCTCGCTCGCGGCAGGCTCGATCGCGTCGGGCTCGATGGTGTTGCCGGCCGGCTCGAAGTCCTGATCGAACGCGGGCTCGGGGACCGCCTCGG
Source organism: Myxococcales bacterium (assembly GCA_043737575.1). GTDB lineage: Bacteria > Myxococcota_A > Polyangia > Haliangiales > Haliangiaceae > UBA2376. The sequence goes on from JAYTAJ010000767.1 coordinate 6,533, forward strand.
GCACGGCGTCGCCGGTGCCCGGCCGCGCGTGGTGCTGCTGCGCTCGCTGCTCGGCCTCGGGTCGCAGATCGATCAGTACCGGCGCGGCGATCGCGCCGAGCTCGATCGCGGTGCCGGTCGCGCCGTCGGCGAACGGGTTGGGATCGATCGCCGCCGCCGCCGGCGCCGGCGCGGGACGCGGCCGCGCGGCCAGCCCGCCGACCGGCGTGACCTCGGGTGCGGCGAACTCGGCGATCGCGTCGTCGAGGCCGAAGTCGGCGTCGTCGCCGCCGCTGATCTGCACATCGGGCTCGTCGTCATCATCGCCCGCGATCGGCGCGGTCACGACGATCGGCGCGCTCGGCGCCACGATCATCGGCTTCGACATGCGCGCGCTCGGCGCGTCGGACGCCCGCCGCACCACGTTGGCGGTGACGCGCTTGGGCACGCCCGACGGCGTCCCGGTCTGCTCGTCGTCGTCGCCGCCGATCTCGATATCGGCGTAGAAGTCGTCGTCCTCGCCGACCGCGTCGGGCGGCGCGTAGGCCGACGCCGGGGTCGGCCGCGACGGCGATCGCGACGGCTCCTCGGGCCGCCGCGCCAGCCGCTCGAGCTCGCGCAGATCGGCGACCCGGGTCGAATCGCCGGCGCCGAAGCCGCCGTCGCTGTCACGGCGCGGACGCTCGACCGGCGGTCGCCGCACGATCGCAGGCGTGCGGCCGGGTGGACGCTTGACCGCGCCCGCGCCCGCCTCGACCAGCAGCTCGTCGTCGGGATCGAGGATCTTGGTCCGGTTGGCGCGCTCGAAGGTGTCGTCGGACGAATCGCGCCCGGGATCGGAGACCTCGTCGAGGCCGGCCCGCTGCGCCGCGCCGCGATCCATCGTCTCGTCGACGTCGAAGACCTCGGCCGCCCCGAACGGATCGTCGCCGTCGCCGCCACCCATCACCGCGCCCGGCCGCACCGCCGAGGTCAGCACCTCGTCGTCGTCGAACGACGGCTCCGAGGCGTCCTCGAGGGGCGGCAGCGGCGGCGGCTGACCGAGCAGCGATCCCAGCGCGGCCGGCGGGCCGCTGAAGCCGAGATCCGAGAAGTCGGTCTCGTCGAGGTCGTCGGTGATCGGCCGCACCACCGGCGTGGCGATCGGCGGCACCGCGACCGGCGCCCTCGGCGGCAGCCCTCCGGCGCGCGGCAACACCGGCCGCGGCGGGTTGGGGCGCGGCTCGATCATCGGCGGCGGCGGCGTGGTGTGCGGCCGCATCCGCGGCGGTGGGGGCGGCGTCGATCGCGGCCGCGGCCGCGACGGCGCTGCGCCGATGACGGTCTCGGCCTGATGGGCCGGCGCGGTCGGCAGCGACACGGTGCGGGTGACGTCGTCGTCGTCGTCGGCATCGAAGCCGGGCTCGGTCGGCGGCGCGACCGGCGCGGGCGCGATCGGCGCCACCGCGATCGGCGC
>JAYTAJ010000768.1:0-3488 GCA_043737575.1 Myxococcales bacterium
TTTGTCGACGCTCTTTTCGCAGACCGGAGGGGCTGCGTCAAGCGCTGGTTCGGGGACTTGGATTCGAACCAAGATAGCCAGCTCCAGAGGCTGGCGTCCTGCCGTTAGACGATCCCCGAGGATCTCCCGCGGGTGCGGGCGGTGATTGATTACTCGGTCGCCCTCGCGGCGTCAAGAGGGGTGGCGACGACGAAGCGCCAGGGACCCCGGCGGCGGGTCGGGTCCCGAGGCTGTGTGACACGGCTGTAACTTACGCTAGCATCCGCGGCGGAGGATCCATGCGCACGCTCACCATCATCGTCGCCGCGGCGGCTCTGTCGCTCGCTGCCTGCAAGAAGAAGAACAACGACGCGCCGAAGGCGGGTAGCGACCCGGTCCCGACGGCCACGGTCGACAGCGGGATCGTGGGTGGCGGCAACGGCGGCGCGCCGACGGCGGTGGATCCGGCGATGTCGAACAAGGCGGGCAATTGCCCGGCGGCGGTGGCGGGCGCGGTGGGCACGGTGGTCGACGACAAGGCGAACCCGACGGCGGTGGTGCTGACGATCGTCGCGAAGGACGCGCCGTCGACGGAGACGATCCGCAAGCGGACGTCGCACCTGGTCGAGGTCCAGGGCGCGCCGGATGCGGAGATCAAGCACAGCGGCGAGGGCACGGGCGGCGGCGCGGGCATCTGCCCGGTGGTCACGGCGAAGGACGTCACGATCGCGTCGGTGGAGATCGAGGGCGGCGTGAAGATCACGATGACGCCGTCGGGCGGCCTGACGGTCGCGGACCTGGGCAAGGACGTGGCGGCGCGCCTGGCGAAGATGGGCGAGTGGAAGGACTGGAAGCCAACCGATCACTCGGGCGGCGGTGGCGGCGCGGGCGGCGGGTCGGGCGACCACGGCGGCAACCACTCGGGCGATGGCGACGGCAAGGGCAAGGACGACAAGGCGAAGCCGCTGCCGGGCGAGCCGGCGGTGCCGTCGGGCAGCGGCGCGGGCACGGCCAACTGATCAGGCGGTGATGATCGTGCCGCCGTCGCCGCCGCGCAGCGCGGCGAGGACGGTGCCGGGCTTGAGGCCGTTGACGATCTGCACCTCCTTGCAGAAGCGCGACCGCGGCAGGTACTCGCACACGACGCGCTCGAGGACGAGATCGGGCAGGTCCATCGCGGCGAGCTCGCCGACGGTGATGCGCGGGATGTGGGTCGCGTCGGCGTTCTTCTTGGGATCGTCGGTGTAGAGGCCGTCCTCGTCCTTGATGAAGATCGCGCGGCGGGCGCCGAGGAACTCGGCAGACAGGAACACGCCCGCGTCGGTGCGGTGGGGCGGGATGCGGCTGCCGGGCTCGCGCTTCTCCCAGTAGCCGAACGGCGGCATGCCGCTCATGACGGGGATGCAGCCGAGCTGCATGTACAGCGGCAGCTTCTCGAAGTCGTCGGGCAGGATGTAGAGCCCGCCGTGCTTGGCGAGCAGCATCTGCACCATGCGCGCGTTCTGCATGGGGATGTACTTGCCGAGGGTCGCCATGACGCCGACGGGCATCTCGAGCTCGCTGGCGATCGAGTAGATGTGGCGGGCCCGGGTGCCGCCGCCGACGAGGATCACGATCTGGATGCCCTCGGCGCGCGCGGCGACCAGCTCGTCGAGGATCGGGAACAGCGCGGCGCGGCCGCGGTCCATGATGCTCTGGCCGCCGATCTTCACGACCCGGACGTCGGGCATGAGCGCGATGGGGCGGTAGTCGAGGCCGGCGGCGTTGGCGTGCGACAGGTTCACCGCGGCGAGCGGCGAGTCGATGACCTTGCGATCAGCCACGGGCGGCCTCCTTGGTGATGACGGTGCCGACGTCCTCGCCGCGCAGCGCGGCGGTGAGCTGGCCGGGCACGAGGCCGTTGACGATCTGCACCCGCTGCAGGTTCTGGGCGTCGGCCCAGGCGTGGAACAGCTCCTCGTCGAGGATGTTGGTGGGCGGCGGGTTGGCGCGCAGCTCGGGCAGCGAGATGCGCGGGATGTGGCGCGCGTCGTCGTGCAGCGCCGGGTCCTTGTCGTAGAGGCCGTCCTGATCCTTCACGAAGATGAGGCTCTTCATCGACAGCACCTCGGCGAGCTGGAACACGCCGAAGTCGGAGCCGTGCATCGGCAGCGGGCCGTCCTTGGGCGGCGGCTCCCAGAAGTGGTACGGCGGGATCGAGATCGCGATCGGCAGGATGCCGGACGCGAAGTACAGCGGCAGGTCCCAGAAGTGATCGCGCTGCATCGGCATCGAGCCGTGCTTGGACAGGAGCGCGTTCAGGAGGATCGCGTTCAGCTCCTCCATCGCGCCGATGAGCTGGGCGATGCCGCCGACCGGCAGACCGAGATCGACGGCGATCGACAGGGTGTGGCGGACCCGGGTGCCGCCGCCGACGGCGAGCACCATCTTGCACAGGCCCTTGGCGGCGGCGATCTCGTCGACCAGCGGCAGGATCGCGGCCTTGCCGCGGTCGAAGATCGACTGGCCGCCGATGCTGACCAGGGTCACGTCGGGGAGGATCTGCAGATCGCGGCCGCTCTCGGTGCCGGACAGCACCTTGCGATCTTGCAACGACTCGCGCATGAGCTGCGACGTGATGTGAGTGCGGCCATCGCCGCCGACGAGCTTGGTCATGGTTACTCCGAGGAGGATTGTCGGGCGTCGCGCGGTTCGAGCGCGGCGAGCAGCGGTGCGGCCACCACGCCCGAGAGGACGCCGAAGATAGCGTGGACGGTGAGCCCGGGGATCAGCACGGCGAACACGATCGCGGGCGGCTGCACCGCGAGCGCGACCAAGGTGATCGTCGCGAAGCGGCCGAGCGCGGCGAGCAGGCCGAGGACCGAGTAGGTGATGACGCGGCGGATGCGCCCGCCATCGCGGCCGCCGGCGATGCGGCGCATGACGCCGTACAGCAGATCGACGACGAGGCCGGGCGCGACGTGCTTGGCGATCTCGAAGATGCCGTAGCGACCGTCGCCGAGGAGGAACGCGACGGTGCCCATGGTCAAGCCGGTCAAGGTCGCGCCGAAGCGGGTGCGGGTGACGCGGGCGGCGACCAGGTACAGCGGGATGAGGATGACGCCCTTGTAGCCAGGCAGGAACGGGATGCCGGGGAGGATCTTCAGCGCCTTGACGCCGAGCATGGTGAGCGAGACGGCGGCGATCGCGGCGGCGTCGGCGGCGACCCGCGGCGGCAGATCGGGATCGGCCTCGCGCAGGTGACGCTCGACGCGCTGGGTGTGGCGCGCGAACGCGTCGGTGAGGAAGCCGATGTCGCCGGCGGCGATGCGCTTCAAGCCCTGCCAGAAGGTGCCGCTGCCGGGCTCGCGATGACGCCCGCCACCGCCACCGCCACCGACACCGCCACCGCCGCCACCGCCGCCGCCACCACCGCCACCGCCACCACCGCCACCACCGCCGCCGCGTCGGCTGCCGTCGAGCAAGAGCAGCGTCGCGTCGATCGCGACCGCGGCGAGGCGCGGCATGCC
>JAYTAJ010000769.1:0-7959 GCA_043737575.1 Myxococcales bacterium
CGAACGCCAGCGGTCCCGGGTGACCGAGGGCGAGGTCCCCGCCCAACCCCAGCAGGGCGAGCGCGATCCACCCAGCGAGGCCTACCGCCAGGGTGAACACGAGCTGGGAGCTGACGGGGCGCGTCAAGGTCCGACCAATGACGCACACTTAGCATGACGCGACAGGTCGCGATACCGAAAACCTCCCTACCGATCCCCCATCCCGAAAACGCGCACGGCCTGACATCGTCAGGCCGCCCGTTCGTCGGAGCCATGCTCCGTCCTCGCTGCATCACGCTCGGTGCTCGCTGCATCACGCGCGACGGGCACCCGCCCGCCGACACACCTGGTGTGCGCTCAACGCACCGGGTTCAGAGAAAAAGAAACACGATCAGATATCGATAACCGCGACGCCGCGCTCTTCGCGCGGCGGCGCCGGCGGTGGATTGGCTTCGGCCGGGTCGTAGCGCGGGCTCTGGAGCGGCGCCTCGATGCGCCGGTCCTGCTCACGCCGCTTCTCTTCTTCGCGTCGCAAAATCTCTTCGATGATCCAGGGATCCAGCATCGGTAACCGCCCAGTTCTCCCGAGGTCCGGGACAATGGAAACAGACGGTGGAGGTCTCGTCGGGTCTCGGTAGTGACGTATGAGACGCCCGTCGGCGCACTTTCTTTAGCTGCAAATGGTGCGCCCGCAGACCGGGTTGCTCTTGAAATAGCATAACGCATCGCAACTCCAAGGCTCCACTTCTCGACGCGGCAGATTTCGGCCGACGACGATCGCGACATCGTGACCGATCCGCGACTTCCGGCTCGGGTCGGCGACCCCAGCGGCCCCGTCGACGAGCGGAAGCTCCATCGACTGTGCCCAGTTAGCGTCTCGAGCAGCGTCACGACAATTTTTGCGTAGCACTGGCGCGAACTGTCACTCATCCGCGCGGGCAGATCTCGTGCCGAACCTTCAGCGCTACTGCAGGTCCTTCAAGCGCCAGCGTCCCTCTTCGCGCACGAACGTCACCTGCATGCCGGCGCCGTAGTGCATGCGCGCCTCGGCCGGGCCGAGCTCCTCGATCGGCTGATCGACGTTGGCCTCGAGGGCGTTCATCAGCTGCGCCATCTGATCCTTGCGCTCGCCGGTGAACTGGCCGCGCATCTTGTCGGCGTCCATCAGATCGACGTATGCCTTGGGCACGAACCGCAACATCACGTCCCAGCGCTCGAGGCGGAACGCGCGCACGAACGATCGCAGCGCGCTGCGCGGCGTCGACTGATCGTAGAACGCGAGCGGGTTGTCGGCGATCCGCCAGCCGCCGCTCTCCTCGACCAGGTGCAGGCTGTCGCCGAGGCCGTAGGCGAGATCGGCGGTGACCTGGAGCCGACGCTTGCGGCTGCCGAGCCGGACCGCGGTGTCGTCGACCTCGCGCGGGTTGTCGCGCAGCATCCGCACGAACTCGTCCTTGCCGACGCGGGCCCGGTACTCCGACGACATCAGCTCGTAGGCGGCGTCGTAGTTCTTGGCCCGCAGCGCCGACGCGTAGCGATCGAGGGCCGAGACCGGCGCGGTGCGGGAGCCGTTGCACGCCGCGAGGCCGAGGGACAACACGCCACCGAGAACGATTGCCAGCGAGCGACGCACGCCAGCGGTTATAGCAGCTTCACTGCGGCGCTGCCCGACGCGCGAGGTCGGCCGAGAAGGTCGCGAAGGTCCGCGTCATCAGCAGCGCGGCGAGCGCGACCGCGGCGGTCGAGACCAACATCGCCGGCCGCGCGCCGTGGCGGTGGTAGATCTCGCCGATCACGCGCGACGACGGCGCGGTGCCGAACAGGTGCATCGTGAAGATGACGACCGCCTGGGCCGACGCGGCGCGCCCGGTCGGCGCGAGGTCGTCGACCGACGCCGCCATCGGGCCGTGGTACCAGCTGATGAAGAACATCGTGCCGACGCTGGCGAGGGTGAGCGGCAGGCCGGCGGGCAGCACGATCGACGCGATCGCGAACGGCACCGTCGCCGCCATGCCGAGCGCGATCGCCGCGGGTCGACCCCAGGCGCGGCGGCGGCGCAGCGCATCGCCGACCCGGCCGCCGGTGACCACGCCCGCGAGGCCCGCGACCAGCGCGCCGCCGAACAGCGTGTTCGCCGCGACCTTGCTCATGCCCTTGTCGTGCTGGAGAAAGTCGAGGAGCCAGGCCTGGTAGCCGCCGGCCGCGAACGCCATCACCGCGGTCGCGAGCATGAGGCGCCGCATCGTCGGCACCGCGACCACCGCGCCGACGTCGCGGACGAAGCTGCGGGCCTGCGCGGCGAACGGCACCCGGACCACCCGCGCGACCGCCGACGGCGCCGCGGCGCGATCGCTGGCGATCATCAGCACCGCGCACGCGACCGCGAAGCCGGGCACGCCGATCGTGATCCACGAGGTCGGATAGCCGAGGCCGCCGCCGAGGCCGAAGCCGGCGGCGCCGCCGACGAACAGCCCGAGGTTGAAGATCGCCATCGCGAACGCCTTGTGGCTGCCGGCGTAGCGCTCGCCGATCATCGCGTTGGCGACCGGCACGACCGCGGCGGTGCCGAGGCCGACCAGCACCCGGGTCGCGAGCACCGCGTGGTAGCTGTCGACGATGCCGCCGAGCATGCCCGCGATGCTCCACAGCACGACGCCGGCGGCGAGGACGCGGCGGCGATCGACGCGATCGGCGAGCCAGCCGACCGGCAACGTCGCGAGCGCGTGCGGCAGCATGAACGCGGTGCCGAGCCAGCCGAGGTCGGCGTCGTCGACGGCGAACTGGGCCCGCAGATCGTCGTACGACGCGAACGGCACGTTGCGCGTCGCGTACGACAAGAGGTTCGCGAGCGCCAGGATCGTCAGGACGATCGCGGCGGCGGTCGGGCGCCGAGGCTGCCCCACTATTCCTCGGGCGGCATCGGATCGGCCTCGGGATCCAGCGGCGGCGCGCTCGGGGCCGACAGCGACCACCGCACCTGGTACGCGCCGTGGGCGGCCTTCTTGTCGGGCTTGGCGGTGAGCTTCACGCCGACCGCGAGCCCCGCGGCGACCGCGACGCCGACCAGCTGCTCGGCGGCGCCCGGGCCGCCGCGATCGGCCTTGCCGTCGGCGCCGCCGATCAGCTCGACGACCACATCGACCCCGGCCGGCGCGTCGACGACGACGTCGAACGTCGCGGCGCCGGGCGACGGCGACAGCTCGAAGCGATCGACGTCGCCAGGGCCGAGCTCGCCGCGCATCGTGCCCTGATCCTCGGTGCCGAACCGCAGCGGGTTGGCGCGCGGATCGTTGGGCTCGGCCTCCTCGTCGAGCTCGAGCAGGCGGCTGATGACGTCGAGCTGATAGGCGGCGTCGGGGTTGGCGGGCTTGCCGCTGACCGCGATGAACTGCACGGTCGGCTCGCCGGGCGACACCCGCGGCGCGAGGCTGCGCAGCACGACCGGCTGACCCGGCGCCCCGGTCGAGCGGATCACGCGGCGGCCGCCGGCGTCGGTGATGTCGACGGTGAGCGCGACCTTGTCGACGGCGCCGACCGTGACGTCGAGCCCGTCGCCGTCGGTGAGGCCGTCGATCGCCAGCTTCCAGACGTCGACGTCGCCGCCCCAGCCGATGTAGCCAGTCGCGGGCCCGCCCAGCGTGACCTCGTTGGCGGAGCCGGAGTCGTCGTCGGGCTCGCGCTCGCCGCCCGCGGGCGGATCGACGCTGAGCACCGCGGTCAGCTCGTAGCCGGGCGACGGCCCGACCCGCCCGGCCCCGGCGTCGGCGCCCTTCTTCGGCTTGGGCCGATGCGCGATCTCGCGCACGACCAGGAAGTACTCGCCCTTGTCGAGCGACACGTTGGGGAAGCCCTCGCCGACGCCGGCGCCGCCACGATCGCCCGTCACGATCACCGCGAACCGCTCGTCGCGCAGCTCGAGCTTGCCGTCGATGCCGGCCATGCCGCTGAGCCGCGCCGCGAGCAGCCGCGGCCCGTCGGCGCGGACCGCGAACACGTCGACGTCGAGCTCGCCGTCGAGGGCGCCGCGGACGCCGTCGCCGAGCGGCGCCGCGGCCTGGGGATCGCCGTTGGGCTCGCGCTCGGCTGGCCGATCGCTGCCGGCCGCGGCGGCGCCGCGATCGACCGAGCTGACCGGCGGCGCCGCGCGATCGGTGCGCGACAGCTTGCCGCCACCGCCGCCCGAGTCCTTGCAACCGACCAGCGCGATCAGCAGCAGCGCGCGCGTCACGGCGAGACCTTGCTCCGCGGCGCGATCGCCGCCAGCAGCTCCGCCGACGACACCACCGCGCCGTCGACCTTGCACTCGCCGCGCAGCTTCATGATCTTGCCCTTGCGCAGCGGCACGACCTCGATGATCAGCTGATCGCCGGGCACGACCGGCTTGCGGAACTTCGCGTGATCGATCGCCATGAACAGCATGACGTGGACGTCGGGATCGAAGCCCGCGGCCTGGCTGCCGAGGATGCCGCCGGCCTGCGCCATCGCCTCGATCTGGAGGACGCCGGGCATGACCGGCGCGCCCGGGAAGTGACCGGGGAAGTACGGCTCGTTGATCGTCACGTTCTTCAGCGCCACGATCTTGTCGGCGGTCAGCTCGAGGATGCGATCGACCAGGAGGAACGGAAAGCGGTGCGGCAAGAGGCGCATGATCGCCTCGACGCCGAGGACGGGCGGAGGTGCCATGGCTTCAGGTACCACGGCGACGGCGGTGTCGGCGCGCGCGGAGCGGACGACGCGCAGCCGCGGCGATCAGCCGCTGGGTCCGCGCGCCCGGGCGGACGCCGAGGGCGGCCAGGACCTCGGTCGCGGCGCGCAGCCCGGTCTCGGCCGCGCCCTCCATGTAGCCCTGGGCCTCGATCGACGTGTGCTCGCCGCAGAAGTGCAGCGCGCCCTCGGCCTCGCCCTCGAGCCCCGAGAACGCCGCCTGCCCGAGCGTGTAGCAGGCGTAGCTGCCGAGGGCGTAGGGCGCGGTCGGCCAGTGCTGCCGCACCGCCGAGCCCGCGGTGTACGCGGCGCTGGTGCCGGGGAAGACGGTGTCGAGCCACGGCATGATCTCGGCGGCGCGGTCCTCGGCGGTGCCCTCGCCCATCGCGATGCCGCGAGCGCCGCCGACGAAGTTGGTGAGGATGCCGGCCGCGCCGGGATAGCCGCGCGAGGTCTCCCAGGTCGCCTGCAGCTGGCCGACGTCGGACACGCTGCCGCCGTTCGCCGTCGAGCCGGTCCGCCACGGTCGGCTGCCGAACTGCATCATCAGCTTGGCGTTGGTGCCGTAGCCGAGTTCGCGGATCATCGTGAGCTTGTCCTCCGACAGCCCCGACGCGGTGAGATCGACGCGGCGCAAGGTCGAAAACGGCAGCGCGATCACCGCGCGATCGACGGTGACGTCGACGGTGCCGCCGGCGGTCTCGAAGGTGAGCGTCACCCGCTCGCCGTCGCTGGCGACGGCGACCAGCGCGTGCTCGAGCTCGATGCGGCCGGTCAGCCGCGCGGCGAGGCCGTCGGGCACCGCCTGCGAGCCCTCGTGGATGTGGAAGCGCTCGTCGGAGTCGCCGAAGATGCGGAACGGATCGGGGGTGTCGAAGTCGATCAGGTACAAGAGGTTCCAGACGGTCTGGACCTCGACCTCGAGGCCGTACTCGCCGACGTAGGCGCGCTCGAGGATGCGGCGGATGAGCGACGTCGCCGGCAGGTTGCCGCCCGCGGGATCGCCGAGCCAGTCGGGGATCGACATCGCGTCGAGGCGATCGAACTCGGCGTCGTCGTCCTCACCCGCGATCGACGCCATCGCCATCCGCGCCGCCAGCGGCGTGAACTCGGTGACCAGGGTCGCCTCGGCCACCACCGCGCCGTCGAAGTGGAAGGTGTCCTCGCGCAGGCCGGCGGTGTCGAGGGGCAGCTCGTCAAGGGTGAGCCCGAGCTCGGCGCACAGCGCCCGCATCACGACGTGGCCGGAGTCGACCAGCTCGCCGCCCAGCTCGATCACCTTGCCGTCGGGCAGGCCGCGGGTCGTGAACATGCGGCCGCCGGTCCGCGCCGACGCCTCGTAGACCGTGACGTCGACGCCGGCCTCGGCGAGCTGGACCGCGCACTGCAGGCCCGCGGTGCCCGCGCCGATCACCGCGATCGACGCCGTGCCGTCGACGTTGTCACCGCACGCGGCGGCGAGCGGCACCAGCGCCGCGGCGCCGAGCGCGCCGCCGAGGATCCGCCGCCGCGACGGGCCGCGCGGCTCGGGCGGCAAGGCGGCGCGCCGGGTCAGCTCGGCGGTGCGGAGGATGCGACGCAGGGCGGAGAACAGCGGCGTGCGAGCCATCGCCCGCGATCATAACGGAAACGATCAGAGCAGTGAGTGTTCCCAAAGGGAACCGAGCGCTCTGTTTCAGGGAGTCGATCGGTTAGCTGCGCGCGACCACGAGCAGCGACGTCTCGACGACGGTCTCGGCCCAGCGCTCCTTGTAGTCCATCGCGGTCCCCAGATCGTAGGTGTCGACGCCCTCGGCGGCGAGCCGCCCGATCTGCTCGAGCTGGCCGAGGTTGCCGAGCCCGAGCCCGCGCAGCTCGACGTCGTAGGAGAACTGCAGGCCGCGGTACTCCCCCGCGAACACGCCGCCGAAGATGAACGCGGCGTCGCGATCGTCGACGCGCGCGATCAGCAGCCGCGCCGCGCCGCGCGCCGCGAGCGGCCCGATCATGTGCTGGTAGAACGCGCGCATCGCGCCCTGATCGATCCCCGCGCCCGAGCGGCCCTTCCAGCTCAGCCCCTCGATCGCGAGGATGCGCGCGAGGCAGCTCGCCGCGGTCGCGGGCGTCACCGCGACGTCCTCGAACGTCACGCCGCGCGCCGCGGCGGCGCGCTGATCGGCGCGCAGGGCCTTGCGGAAGTTGCGGCTGCGGCGCCCGAGGTAGCCGTCGACGCCGCCGTCGAGGCTGGCGACGTAGCGCGTCGTCGACGGACCGCGCCCGAGCCGCCAGCCCGGCCGCAGGCCCTCGCGCAAGGACCACGCGTGGGCGCCGCTCGCGGTGATCCCGGCCAGGAGCAGCGCGTCCCAGTCGGGATCGGCCGCGGCGATCGCCAGCAGCCGATCGACCAGCGCCGCGGGATCGGCGCCGACGATCGGGCACGCCAGCCCCCACGCCAGCTCGAGCGGCTCGACGTAGCGACCGCCCGGCCGGCTCGCCTTCGCGGTCGCGATCCACCCCGCCTCGCCGCGCCAGATCCACGGCGAGCGCTCGCCCATCAGCGCCGCGTCGGCCGCCAGCACCCAGGCCGACGACGAGCAGAACCGATCGATCCCCGGCGTCACGGCCACCGCGCGATCGAAGTCGTCGGCGTCGTCGCGCAGCTCCTCGAGCGTCGCGGACCGCATTACTTCTGATGCGTCGCCTTCCACTCGCTGTACGGCATCCCGTAGACGATCTCGCGGGCCGCCTCGTCGGTGAGCGCGACGCCGCGCTCCTCGGCCGCGGCGCGGTACCACTTGGCGAGGCAGTTGCGGCAGAAGCCCGCCAGGTCCATCACGTCCTTGTTCTGGACGTCGGTGCGCTGCTGAAAGTGCGCGACCAGGCGGCGGAACGCCGCGGCCTCCAGCTCGATCCGGGTCGCGTCGTCGACGGTGCTCGATTCGGCCATGGCGAGGTCGTAGCATGCTAGAACGTCGCCCGTGTCGTCCTCCGCGGTCACCGAGCTCGAGCACCGCGGCGTTCCGATCCACCTGATCGGCACCGCCCACGTCTCGGCCCGGTCGGTCGACGACGTCCGGCGGGTGATCCAGGAGGTCAAGCCCGAGGTCGTGTGCGTCGAGCTGTGCCAGGGCCGCTACGACGCGCTCACCCAGGACAACGCGTTTCGCAGCCTCGACGTCTTCAAGGTCATCCGCGAGGGCAAGACGCTCTACCTGCTCGCCCACCTCGCGCTCGCCAGCTACCAGCGCAAGATGGGCCAGAACCTCGGCGTCAAGCCCGGCGCCGAGCTGCTCGCCG
>JAYTAJ010000770.1:0-7943 GCA_043737575.1 Myxococcales bacterium
GCGCCGCCCAAGGGCAAAGCCAAGGGCAAGGCGGTCGTGGCCGACGACGACGACGACGATCGCGGCCGTGCTCGCGATCGCGACGAGGGCGATGACGAAGACGAAGAGGATGGCCGCGACCGCGTCGCCGATCGCGGCGACGATGACGACGGCGAGGACGACGACGATCGCGATGATCGCGGCGATGACGACGACGATGACGACGGCCGGGATCGCGACGATGACGACGACCGCGACGTCCGCCGCACCGCCCGCGTCGACAACCGCCCGGCGATCGATCTCGCCGTCGGCCTGTCCTTCACCGGCCGCCGCCTGAGCTTCACGACCAACCTGATGACCAACGCGCCGCAGGGCTACGACGGCGCGCCGGTCCCCGGCCTCCGCATCACCGCCGACGCGTTCCCGCTGGCGATGAACAAGCAGAACCAGTCGTTCACGCGCAACCTCGGCCTCCAGCTGGTGTTCGATCGCGCGCTCAAGATCTCGTCGACGCTCACCAAGGACGGCACCGACTACGAGCTGCCGACCGTCGAGCAGCACCTCGCGATCGGCGTGGTCTACCGCCACCCGGTGAGCGCGGTGCTCAGCATCGAGGGCTCGATCCGCTTCAACAAGCGCAAGTTCGTCCTCGACAAGAGCCCGGCGCCGATGGCGACCGACGTCGACATCCCCAACACCGACTATTCGTACATCGATCCCGGCATCGGCGTGACCTACGCGCTCGGCACCAAGATGTCGCTCGGCGGCGACGCGCGGTTCTTGCTGATCACCGGAACCGGCGAGATGTCGCAAGCCGATCAATACGGCGCCGCCACCGTGACCGGCTTCGATCTGCAGGCGAGCTTCGACTACAAGATCGCGCCGAAGATCCTCATCCGCGCCAGCGCCGGCTTCGCGACGATCGGCTTCGCGTTCAAGGGCAACGGCCTGCTCACCAACAACCGCGACATGGACGCCACCGACATCGACGTGTCAGGTGCGCGCGACACGTACTTCGGTGGTTCAGCCTCTGGCGCGTATCTGTTTTGAGGGAGGGCTGTTGTCCAGCCCTCCCCCGTCGGGGCCGTGGCCCCGACGGGGCCCCCACCGAGACCCCGTAGAAGGTGGGTGACAGGCCTCACTCGCGTGATCGCCTGACAGGCCGCGCGACTTGCTGGTCGCGTCGCGGTGGGCGACCCTGACGGCCATGAGGCTCCCCGCGCTCGGTGTCGCTGTCGCGCTCTCGCTCGCTGGTTGTGTCGAGGACGAGCCGCGGCTCGGCGGCACCACCGAGTACGTCATCGGCGGGACCCGCACCCCCGACGGCATGTACCCGGCGGTCGGCGCGCTGGTGTACTCGTTCAACGGCCAGTCGCAGGCGGGCTGCACGGGCACGCTGATCGCGCCGACCGTGGTGCTGACCGCGGCGCACTGTCTCGATCCCCAGGTGACGATGGGCCTCCTGCCGTCGGCCTTCACGTTCAAGCACGACACCCTCGGCTCGACCCAGCCGTCGATCGCGGTGACGTCGTCGATGATGCACGAGCAGTTCGACATCTCCTCGGGTGGCGGGGGGCTGATGCCGTGGTTCGACATCGGCCTGGTGTTCCTGGCCGCGCCCGCCGACGGCGTGACGCCGATGAAGATGCCGACCCCGGCCGAGGCCGCGATGCTCGGCGTCGGCACCGACCTCGAGCTGGTCGGCTACGGCCAGACCACCGACGAGGATCCCCAGAGCACGGGCGTGAAGTTCCACGCCCGCACCAAGGTCATCGAGATCATTCCGTCGGAGATGCGGGTGTCGACCGGCAACCCCGATCCGCAGAACTGCCACGGCGACTCGGGCGGGCCCGCGATCGCGACCCTCGGCGACGGCCAGCGCACCGTCGGCGTCGTGTCGCGCAGCTACAACAGCGGCCAGTGCGACAACGGCGGCGTCGACACCCGCGTCGACGCGTACCTGACGTGGATCCACGGCAAGGTGCCGACCGGCATCCCGTGCGGCTCCGGCCTGTCGCCGGCCTGCCCGCCCGAGGAGATGCCTCCCGAGGAGGAAGACGACGACGGCGGCTGCTGCTCGACCGGCGGCGCCAGCCAGGGCTCGCTGCTGCTCGGCCTCGTGGTCGGCGCCCTCGTGGTGCGCCGCCGCCGCCGCGCCTGAGCGACGTCGCCTCGACGCTACTTCGCGTCGACGGTCGTGTGGCAACCGGTGCAGCCAAAGCCGACCTGGGTCGCCGGATCGTAGGGCGTGGTGCCGAGCAGCTTCGCCATCTCGGGCACGACCACCGACGACATGAACTCGCCGTAGGCCTTCTCCTCGTCGGTGTAGTCCGCAGGCGACTTGGCGAAGTCGAGCTTGGGCAGCTTCGGGTTCGGCATCTCGTGATCGTGCTCGTCGCGGTGGCAGGTCGTGCACGACATCGTGCCGAACTCCTCGGCGTTGAACGCGACGAACTTCTCCTTCATCGTCGGCAGGACGACGTCCTCCATGTAGTGCTCGCGCTGCTCGTGATCCATGTCGGCCCACGCCAGCTTGTCGTCGGGCGGCGTGACGCTCGGCTGCGACGACTTGGGACCGCAAGCAGCGACGGCGACGAGCGCGAGGCAGAGCGCGGGGAGCTTCATGGCTCGGTTCTTACACCTCTGGCCGGCAGGCTGCTAGCTTTCGGCGATCATGAAGGCTGCCCAGGTTCGATCGGCGTTCCTCGACTTCTTCGCCCAGCGCGGCCACGAGCGCGTGGCCTCGAGCGCGCTGGTGCCGGCCAACGATCCGACGCTGCTGTTCACCAACGCCGGCATGGTGCAGTTCAAGGACGTCTTCACCGGCGCCGAGACCCGCGGCTACCAGCGCGCGACCACCAGCCAGAAGTGCGTGCGCGCCGGCGGCAAGCACAACGACCTCGACGAGGTCGGCAAGACGCCGCGGCACCACACGTTCTTCGAGATGCTCGGCAACTTCTCGTTCGGCAACCCCACTTCTTCAGAAGGCTATTTCAAGGCCGACGCGATCGCGTGGGCGTGGGAGCTCCTGATCAACACGCTCGGCATGGATCAGCGCCGGATGTGCGTCACCGTGTTCGGCGGTGAGGCCGGGCTGCCGCCCGACGACGAGGCCCGCGATCTATGGAAGCGCGTCACCGGGTTCGGCGACGATCGCATCATCGGCCTCGGCAAGAAGGACAACTTCTGGGCGATGGGCGACACCGGGCCGACCGGCCCGTGCTCCGAGATCCACGTCTACATGGGCGAGGAGATGCCGGGCTGGCCGACGACGGATCCGGCGAGCTGGGCCGGCTGGCTCGAGATCTGGAACCTCGTCTTCATGCAGTTCGAGAGCAAGGTGAAGGACGGGCCGCTGGTCCCGCTGCCCGCGCCGTCGATCGACACCGGCGCGGGTCTCGAGCGGATGGCGTCGGTGCTGCAGGGCGTGCGCTCGAACTACGACACCGATCTGTTCGCCGGCATCCTCGCGACCGCGGCCGAGCTGGCGGGCACGCGCTACGGCGCCGATCCGACCACCGACACCTCGCTGCGCGTGATCGCCGATCACGCCCGCGCCAGCACGTTCCTGATCGGCGACGGCGTGTTCCCCGACAAGACCGGGCGCAACTACGTGCTGCGCCGGATCTTCCGCCGCGCGGTGCGCCACGGCAAGCTGCTCGGGATCGACGAGCCGTTCATGCACCGCGTGTGCGCCCGCGTGATCGAGGAGATGGCGCCCGCGTTCCCCGATCTGGTGACCCGCGCGACCATCATCCACGAGATGGCGCTCGAGGAGGAGAAGCGGTTCCGCGCCACCCTCGATCGCGGCCTCGGCCTGCTCGGCGACGAGTTCGCGCGCATGCGCACGGCCGGCCAGACCGAGGTCGGCGGCAAGGTGACGTTCACGCTGTACGACACCTTCGGCTTCCCCGACGATCTCACCGAGATCATCGCGGGCGAGCACGGCTTCACCGTCGACACCGTCGGCTACAAGGCCGAGATGGCCGCGGCCAAGGCGCGGTCGGGCTTCGACGGCTCCGATCAGAAGTCGGTCGGCGACCTCCACAAGCAGCTCGCCAACGAGCTCGGCGCGACCCGCTTCGGCGGCTACGACCACGCCGAGAGCCCCGCCGTGGTGAAGGCCCTCGTCGTCGGCGGCGTCCGCGCCGAGGCCGCGGGGCCGGGCGCGCAGATCGAGCTGGTCCTCGACGCGTCGCCGTTCTACGCCGAGTCGGGCGGACAGATCGGCGACAGCGGCGTCGTGGTCGCGGCGGGCGGCGCCCGGGTGCGCATCGACGACACCCAGAAGCCCGCGGGCGATCTCTACGTCCACAGCGGCGTCGTCGAGAGCGGCACGATCGCGGTCGGCGAGGCCGTGGTCGCGACCGTCGACGCCGAGCGCCGCGATCGGGTGCGCGCCAACCACTCGGCGACCCACCTGCTGCACCACGCGCTCAAGCACGTCCTCGGCAACCACGTCGCCCAGAAGGGCTCGCTGGTCGCGCCCGATCGCCTGCGCTTCGACTTCGCCCACTTCTCGGCCATGACCGACGACCAGAAGCGCCGCGTCGAAGATCTGGTCAACGCCGAGATCCGCCGCAACGACGACTCGCTGATCGAGGTGCTGCCCCTCGAGCAAGCCCGTCAGCGCGGCGCGGTCGCGATGTTCGGCGAGAAGTACGGCGACCAGGTCCGCGTCGTCCGCATCGGCCACGAGTCGCTCGAGTTCTGCGGCGGCATCCACGTCAAGCGCACCGGCGACATCGGGCTGCTCAAGATCATCAGCGAGGCCGGCATCGCCCAGGGCGTGCGCCGCCTCGAGGCCGTGACCGGCGCCGGCGCCCTCGACTACCTGCGCCGCCTCGAGGACGAGCTCGGCCGCGCTGGCGAGCGCCTCAAGGCGCCGCTGTTCGAGGTCGCCGCCAAGCTCGATCGCGCCCTCGCCGCCGCCAGGTCCGTCGAAAAAGAGCTCGAGAAGCTCAAGACCAAGCTCGCCTCGGGCGGCGGCGGCCGCGATCTCCTCGGCGAAGCCATCGACGCCGGCGGCGTGAAGCTCCTCGCCACCACCATCGACACCGACGACGTCAAGGTCCTCCGCGAGACCGGCGACCAGCTGCGCGACAAGCTCGGCTCCGGCGTCCTCCTCCTCGCCGGCGTCGGCGCCGACAAGGTCTCCCTCGTCGCGATGGTGACGAAAGATCTCGTCGGCCGCCTCCACGCCGGCAAGATCCTCGCCGTCGCCGCCGAGCTCCTCGGTGGCAAGGGCGGCGGCAAGCCCGACCTCGCGCAGGGCGGCGGCAAGGACGCCACCAAGCTCCCCGAGGCCCTCGCCGCCGTCCGCAAGTTCGTCGAAGACGCCGCGCGCGGCTAGCGTCGGGCGAGACGCGTCTCCATCGCGCCGCGCACTGGCGTCGGCGCGGGCGTGGGGCGCGGGCACGGGGGAGATCCACCGCGGGTCCTGTCACTCGGAGCACCGCGCCCTGGGGCCGTGCTCGGACACCCAGAGTCGCGCAGCCATTCCTCGGTGCCCAGCGCCTCCGCCCCCCACACCCGACGTCGTTCGCATGGGCGCTCCACTGCGCGCGGCCCCAGTGCGGGTGCCCCGAGCGCCACCCGCGGTGTCCTCCCCCGTGCACTCCCCCGTACACCCGCATCCCGCCCGTGTGCGCCTTCTCCTTCCGGAATCAAAAGAGATCAAACTCCGGAAACCAGCAGGGCCTGTTGGGCGTTGTGAGCAACGGCGACCTGATCGCCTCCGCGGCCTCCGCGCCGTTGGTCAAGCGCGCTGTGGTGGTGGCGCGCCACGTCCCTCGCTGATCAGCGTCGTCGCTCGCCTCGCGGCACTCCACAGCCGCGTCAACCCCACAGGTTCTCCAGCGCGCCGTGGTTCGATGGCTGGAGCGAGCCCGTGGGTCATGACGCCGACTTGCTGCGCGCGCTCTTGCGGGCCCTGCCCGACCGCGCCGCCGAGGACGTGGCTGCTACGGGTGGGCTGGAGGCGCCATGGACTGCTGGCGTTCGACGACGTGCCCGGGTGACGCTGACGCCGCGCTTACGCGTCGGCCCACGCGCGCGCGATGCCGAGGTCGACCTCGAGCGGCACGTTCAGCTGGTACGCCTGCTCCATCTCCTCCTTCACGATCGCGCCGATCGCCTCCGCGCGATCGGGATCGACCTCGAACACCAGCTCGTCGTGCACCGTGAGCAGCATCGTCGCCGGCAACTTCTCCGCCGCGATCCGCCGTGACGTCGCGAGCATCGCGAGCTTGAGGATGTCGGCGCCCGAGCCCTGCATCGGCGTGTTCTGCGCGACGCGCTCGGCGGCCTTGCGCGACACCGGGTTCTTGAGGTTGAGCTCGGGGATCGGGCGCCAGCGACCGAGCACGGTGCGGGCGCCGCCGTGCTGGCGCGCGTCGCGCACCAGCTGATCCATGAACTGCCGCACGCCCGGCAGCCGCGCGAAGTAGCGCTCGATGTAGTCCTTGGCCTCGCGGCGCGGGATGTCGAGGGCGCGCGCCAGCCCAAAGTCGGACTGGCCGTAGATGAGGCCGTAGTTCACCGCCTTGGCGATGCGGCGCTCCTTGCTGGTGACCGCGTCGAGCGGCATCTCGAGCACCTCGGCCGCGGTGCGAGCGTGGACGTCGACGCGATCGCGGAACGCCTGCGATAGCACCGCGTCGCCCGACAGGTGCGCGACGATGCGCAGCTCGATCTGCGAGTAGTCGGCGGCGAGCAGGACCTTGCCCGGCGCGGCGACGAAGCCGCGCCGGATGGCGCGGCCGAGCTCGGTGCGGATCGGGATGTTCTGGAGGTTGGGATCCTGCGACGAGATGCGGCCCGTCGCGGCGCCGACCTGGTTGAACAGCGTGTGCAGGCGACCGGTGCGCGGGTTGACCAGCGGCGGCAGCGCGTCGAGATAGGTGCCGCGCAGCTTGGTCAGCTCGCGGTGCTCGAGGATCGGCTTCACGATCGGATGGACCTCGACCAGGCTCTCGAGCACGTCGTGATCGACCGAGTAGCCGGTCTTGGTCTTGCGCATCCGATCGCTCTCGAGGCCGAGCTTCTCGAACAGGAGCGACGCGAGCTGCTTGGGCGAGCCGAGGTTGACGTCGGCGCCGCCGTGCTCGGCGACCAGCGCCTCGAGCGCGGTGATCTGCGCCGCGACGTCGGCCGACAGCGCGTCGAAGTGCGGCCGATCGATGCAGATGCCCGCGCGCTCGACGTCGACCAGGAGCCGCGCGATCGGTAGCTCGACGTCGCGGTACAGGTGCTCGCCGTCGCGGCCGCCCAGACGCGCCCGCAGGTGGGTGCCCGCGTGCAGCGTGATCGCCGCCGCGCGGCCCAGCCACGCCGCGGCCTCGGCCGGCGCCGCCGCCTCGAACGATCCGGCCTTGCCCACCGCCCGCGCCCGCGGCAACAGCTCGGCGCCGACCAAGGCCGCCGTCGCCTCGACGCTCGGGTCCTCGGTCGCGTCGAGCAAGAACGTCGCGATCATCGGATCGTCGTCGACGCCCTCGAGCGCCCAGCCGCGGTTCGCGAACACCCGCATCGCCGCCTTGCCGTCGTGGATCGACTTGCCGATCGCCGGATCGGCGAACAGCGCGAGCAGCGGCGCCAGCGCGGTGTCCGACGGCGGCGGCCCCGCCGCCAGCGACCGATGCGCCAGCGGCACGTACGCCGACGCGCGCTCCGGCACCGCGATCGCGATCCCGATCAGCGTCGCGCGATCGAACCGACCGACCGTCTCGATCGCCAGCGCGATCCGCCCCGCCGCCCGCGCCGCTGCGCACAGCTCCGCGATCGCCGCCGCGTTGTCGACGACGATCGGCGCCTCGATCGCCAGCCCCGTACCCGTACCCGTACCCGTACCCGTACCCGTACCCGTACCCGTACCCGTACCCGTACCCGGACCCGTACCCGTATCCGTACCCGTACCCGTACCCGTATCCGTACCCGTACCCGTACCCGTGCCCGTCTCCGTC
>JAYTAJ010000771.1:0-3480 GCA_043737575.1 Myxococcales bacterium
GATGCGCCACGCCTGCGGCGCGAAGCTCACGATCGACGCGATCGACGCGACGGCTCCGACGACGAGCGACGCTTCGATGGCCACGCCCCAAGGTCACACGAAATCACTTCCGCCGGGGCCGGCCGCGGCGCTACCGTCCCCGCCATGTCGAAGCGCCGGCTCGTGGTTCTCCTGATCGTCGGCGCCTGCGCGTCCAGCAGCGGCGGCGACGACATCGCCGAGACCATCGACGCGCGGGCCGGCACCATCGACGCGCCCGGCGGCCCGATCGACGCCCCCGGCGGTGCCATCGACGCGCCGCCCGGCACCATCGACGGCCCGCCCGCGAGCCCCGGCATCGGCCTCGCCTGCACGGGCGAGGGCCAGGGCACCTGCCCCGTGGGCTTCGAGTGCCTGAACCTGGTCGGCGGCTCCGGCTCGTGGTGCAGCAAGCGCTGCACCGGCACCTCCGACCAGAGCTGCGCGGCCGGCTACGGCGGACCCGGCTACGCCGCCTGCCTCCTGACCGTCACCCCCGCCGCCGGCGGCCCCGCCGTGCCCTACTGCACCATCCTCTGCTTCGACGCACCCGGCGCACCGACCTACTGCCCCGGCGGCGACCCGCAGTGCAACAACACCTGCCCCGCGCCCCTCGCGTGCACCGCCGCGATCGGCTCGCCCGCCCAGGCCCGTCTCTGCCAGTAGGCCGGGGCGCGCACGGATTTTTGAGGCGACGGCGGCGCAAGCACGCGGAGTCGCAGGGAGGCGATGGGTGGCGTGGGGTTTGCTGTGGGTGCGAGCGTGCGTCGCTGGTCAATGCTCGTCGTGCTCGCCGCGTGCGGTGATGACGCGGCGGTGGTGTGCGATGACAGCGGGCCGATCGCGTCGCGCGCGCGGCTGACGTGCGAGGCGGAGTTCGCGGCGCAGGCGGCGCGGCCCCTCGACGCGGCGCTGCCGGGGGCGTTCACGGTGAAGACGATCGTCGATCGCCAGGACGGCGACGCGGTGTACTTCCTCGACACCAACGCGTACCCGATGCATCGCCCGTTCGCGACCGAGCACCTCGGGTTCCCGATCGGCGCGCCGTTCGTCGATCAGTACTTCTCCCCGAGTCGACGGTTCTCGCTGGGATCGGTCACCTATTATCAAGAGCCGGACGTCTGGGCCTACGAGCTGGCGCCCTACGACACCGCGTCGGCGGACCTGATCGCGGCGTCGTTCGATCGACTGGCGGGCGCGGCGTACTTCGGCGATCGGCTGCGGTTCCACCCGACGTCGAACGAGCAGGCGACGCGGGCGGCGGGGCTGCCAGCGCGGATCCCGTGGGTCACGACCGACGAGCTGTGGGCGGGCATCACCTACCAGGCGCTCAACCTCGGCGAGACCTACGCGCGGGTCCACGTCGTCGACGCGGCCGAGCTGGCGACGACCTACGTCGGGCCGCGCGAGCTGGTGGTGCTCGACCGGGTGCCGAACGACCTGACGGTGGTCGCGGGCACGATCACCGACGAGCACCAGACGCCGCTGTCGCACGTGAACGTGCTGGCGCGGCAGCGCGGCACGCCGAACATGGCGCTGGCGGGGGCCCAGGCGCGGTTCGCCGCGCTCGACGGCCGCTGGGTGCGGCTGACGGTGCGGGCGTTCGACTGGGAGGTCGCGGAGGTCAGCGCCGACGCCGCCGACGCGTGGTGGCGCGATCATCGGCCGCCGCCGACGACGATCCCGGCTCCCGACTACGGCGCGACCGCGATCGTCGATCTCGATGACGCCGGCCTCGCGGATCTGCCGCGGATCGGCGGCAAGGCGGCGCACTACGCGGCGCTGCGCGACCTCGGTCCGCCGGTGCGCGTCCGCGATGGCCTGGCGATCCCGGTCGCGCGCTACCGCGACTTCCTGGTCGGCGGCGGCTTCGATCTGCGCATCGCGGCGATGCGCGCCGCTCCGGCGTTCCGCGGCGACGCGGCGGTGCGCCAGCAGCAGCTCGCCGCGCTGCAGGCCGATCTGCTCGCGGCGCCGATCGATCCGACGTTCCTCGCGCTGCTCGAGGCCCGCCTCGAGGCCGAGGAGCCGGGGCGGCGCTGGAAGTTCCGGTCGTCGACCAACGCCGAGGATCTGGCGGGGCACACCGGCGCGGGGCTGTACCAGTCGAAGACCGGCGCGGTCGGCGATCCGGCGCGGCCGGTCGACGTCGCGGTGAAGACGGTGTGGGCCAGCGTGTGGAGCTTCCGCGCCTTCGAGGAGCGCGAGTACGCGGGCATCGATCAGGGCGAGGTCGCGATGGCGGTGCTGGTGGTGCCGTCCTACGACGACGAGGCCGCCAACGGGGTCGCGATCTCCGCGAACGTCTACGATCCGGCGGCGGGCGGCGAGGACGGCTTCTACATCAACGCCCAGCTCGGCGAGGCCAGCGTGGTGTCGCCGTCGCCGGGCGTCACCGCCGACGGCTTGCTCTACTACTTCTTCCACGCCAACCAGCCGTCGACCTACTACACGCACTCGAACCTGATCGCGCCGGGCACGACGGTGTTGCCGCGGGCCGCGCTGTTCGAGCTGGGCCAGCAGCTCGACGCGATCCGCACCCACTTCGCCCGCACCTACGATCCGCCCGCCGGCTTCGGCGCGCTGCCGATGGACGTCGAGTGGAAGCTGGTCGACGCCAGCGGTACGCCGCAGATCTGGATCAAGCAGGCTCGTCCGTATCCCGGACAGTCCGCCGACTAGCCCAGGAGTCAGTCATGCGTCAGCACCTTGTCTTGCTCGGACTCTTCGCCGCGTGTGACGGCGGCGGCGGCAGCGCCATCGACGCGATCGATCCGATCGACGCGATCGACGCCGACCCGTTCGCCCCCGACGGCGGACCCACCGGCCGCACCGTCCTCGGCACGATCCGCGTGCTCGAGGCGCGTCGAGTCTTCGACAACGACGGCACGCCGATCGAGAATCGCTGGGGCTCGGCGATCGCGTACTACACCACCGACCGGCCGCCGCGCTGGCACCGCGAGGTCGCGCGCGCGGGTGACTGCGTGCTGCTGCGCTACACGCCCGCGCTGTGCACGCCCGCGTGCGAGGCCGACCTCCTGTGCGTCGACACCGACGTCTGCGATCCGCCGACGCGGTTCATGCCCGCGGGTCAGCTCACCGCGACCGGGCTGCGGGTGCCGCTGACGATGGACGGCCCCGACGGCTACTACTACGCCCAGGGCCAGCTGCCCGAGGACGTGTTCACCGACGACGCGATCGTCACCGCGACCCTCGCGGGCGACGACCACCCGGCCCACGCGATCACGACGCGCGGCGTGGCGCCGATCGTCGCCGCGATCGAGCTCGGCCAGATCACGCTGGTGCCCGGTCAGGATCACACGGTGCGGTGGACGCCCGCGGCCGGCGGCGCCCGGGTCCGCGTGACGCTCAACTCCAACAACCAGGGCCACGGCGCGCCGTACTTTGGCATCATCGACTGCGACAGCGCCGACGCCGCGGGCGAGGTGACGATCGCCGCCG
>JAYTAJ010000772.1:0-3479 GCA_043737575.1 Myxococcales bacterium
GCCGAGACGCCGCTCGGCGCCGGCCTCGGGCGCTGGCTCGGAGATCTCAACGCGCTCTACCGCGGCACGCCCGCGCTCTACCGCCGCGACTGCTTGCCCGGCGGCCTGGTCTGGCTGTCCGCCGACGATCGCGAGCACTCGACGCTCGCGTTCCTGCGCAAGGGCGACGCCGCCGATCCGCCGATCGTCGTCGTTCAACTTCACGCCGGTGCCGCGCTACGGCGTGCGCGTCGGCGTGCCGCGGGTCGGGCGCTGGCGCGAGGTGCTGTGCAGCGACGCGCCGCACTACGGCGGCTCCGGCGTCGGCAACCTCGGCGCCGTCACCGCGATCGACACGCCGTGGCAGGGCCAGCCGGCCTCGTTCGGGATCACGCTGCCGCCGCTCGGCTGCGTCTTCCTGGCGTGGGACGGCGACGGCGCGCCGGATCGCGCGGGGGCGCCGTGACGTCGCGCTGGGTCTGCGTCCACGGCCACTACTACCAGCCGCCGCGCGAGAACCCGTGGCTCGATGTCGTCGAGCGCCAGCCCAGCGCGCATCCGTTCCCCGACTGGAACGCGCGCATCACCGCCGAGTGCTACCGGCCCAACGCCGCCGCCCGCATCGTCGACGGCCGCGGCCAGATCATCGGCATCGTCGACAACTACCAGCGCACGAGCTGGAACTTCGGGCCCACGCTCCTCACCTGGCTCGAGCGCAACGCGCCCGACGTCCACGCCGCGCTGCGCGGTGCCGACGCCGCCAGCGCGCAGCGGTTCGGCGGCCACGGCTCCGCGATCGCGCAGGCCCACGGTCACCTGATCATGCCGCTGGCGTCGCCGCGCGATCAGCGCACGCAGGTGCGCTGGGGGCTCGCCGACTTTCGTCACCGCTTCGGCCGCGACGCCGAGGGCATGTGGCTGCCCGAGTGCGGCGTCGACACCGCGTCGCTCGAGGCGCTGGCCGCCGAGGGCGTCGGCTTCACGATCCTCGCCCCGCACCAGGCCGCGCGGGTCCGCCCGCCCGGCGGCGGCTGGCAGGACGTCGGCAGCGTCGAGCCCGGCCGCTGCTACCGGTGCCCGCTGCCGTCGGGGCGCTCGATCGATCTGTTCTTTTACGACGGCCCGCTCGCCCGCGCCGTCGCGTTCGAGCGCCTGCTGGTCGACGGCGGCCGGTTCGCGGCCCGCCTGGCCGACGGCGCCGCCTCGCGCGCCGCGCAGCAGGGCCACGCCGATCCGGTCTTGCGCCACATCGCCACCGACGGCGAGACCTACGGCCACCACCACCGCTACGGCGACATGGCGCTGGCGTGGGCCCTCGACTCGATCGATCGCGGCAACATCGCGGGGGCGCGGCTCACCAACTACGGCGAGTTCCGCGCCGCGCAGCCGCCGACCTGGGAGGTCGCGATCCGCGACGCGACCTCGTGGAGCTGCGCTCACGGCGTCGAGCGCTGGCGGGCCGACTGCGGCTGCAACGGCGGCGCTGGCGTCGGCTGGAACCAGGCGTGGCGGCGGCCGCTGCGCGAGGCGCTCGACTGGCTGCGCGATCGCACCGCCGAGCTGACCGAGCACCACGGCGCCGCGCTGTTCGGCGATCCGTGGGCGGCGCGCGACGCGTACATCGACGTGCTCTTGGCGGGCGCCGACCGCGCCGCGCGCGATCGCTTCGTCGTGACCCACGCGCCGTCGGCGAAGTCCGCGGCCGATCGAGTGCGGGCGTTGCAGCTGATGGAGCTGAGCCGCCACGCGATGGCGATGTTCACCAGCTGCGGCTGGTTCTTCGACGATCTCGGCGGCATCGAGACCGTGCAGATCCTCCAGTACGCCGCGCGGGTGTGCGAGCTGGGCGAGGCGATCGGCGGCGCGCCGCTCGAGGCCGGCTTCGTCGATCGGCTGGCGGCGGCGCGCTCGAACCTCGCCGACAGCGGCGACGGCCGCGCGATCTGGAAGCGCTGGGTCGCGCCGGCGCGGGTCGATCTCGCGAAGGTCGTCGCCAACCACGCCGCGGTGGTCGCGGTGACCGGCGAGGAGCCGCGCCCGGTCGACGGCCACGAGGTCGACGTCCACGACCTGACGCGGCGGCGGACCGGCCGCGCCAGCCTGGCGATGGGCGCGGCGCGCTGCGCGTCGAGCGCGACCGGGGCCGCGAGCGAGCTGGCGTTCGCAGTGATCCACCTCGGCGATCACCAGCTGCTCGGCGGCGTCGCGCCGTATCCGGGCGCGGCGGCGTGGGCTCGCCGCGTCGACGAGCTCGGCGCCGCGTTCGCGTCGGCCGACCTGGTCGCGGTGCAGCGCGCGATCGATCGCGACTTCGCGGGCGCGACGTTCTCGCTGCGCACGCTGATCGGCCGCGATCGCGACGCGGTGCTCGCCACCGTCCTCGCCGCCACCGAGCGCGGCGCCGAGGCGACCTACGCGGCGCTGTACGACGAGCACGCGCCGCTGATCCGCTACCTGGTCGCCAACGAGCTGCCGGTGCCGCCGCCGCTGGCGCTCACCGCCGATCACGTCCTGCGCGAGCGGCTGCGCACCGCGCTCGATGCGCCGCGGCCGTCGATCACCGTGGTGCGCGCGACCATCGCCGAGGCCAGCCAGGTCAAGGCCACGCTCGACACCACCGAGATCGCCTACGCCGCCGGCCAGGCGCTGCACCGCGCGATCGCGCAGCTGGCGATCGACGGCCACGATCCGCAGAGCCTCGAGCACCTGGCGCGGCTCGCCGAGATCGCGGTGCGGATGAAGTCGCCGGTCGATCTGTGGGACGCGCAGAACGCGGCGTGGCAGATCCGCGAGCGCGAGCTGCCGAGCTGGCGCCAGCAGCGCGATCCCGACAGCGCGCGCCGGGTCGCCGCCTTCGTGCGCCTCACCACCGCGATCAAGGTCCGCGTCGGTTGAGCGCGCGGCGCGGGCAAGCGATCATGGCGCCATGACCGACGAGTTCCGCGACGAGCCGACCGTGGGCGAGCACACCAACCCGGGGCTCGAGGCGGTGGCCGAGGCGGCGCGGCCGCGGGTCGTGGTGATCGCGGTCGACTTCTCGGCGACCGCGCGCCACGCGCTGGCGTGGGCGTTCGACTACGCGCTGCACCTGCCGAGCGTGATCCACACCATCCACGTCATCGATCGGCGGTGGTCGCCCGGCGATCTGCTCACCGACACCGCGACGCTCCAGCGCGAGCTCGCGGGCGCCGAGGCCACCGCGCTCGCCGAGCTGCGGGTGCTGACCGAGGACGCCCGCGCCCGGCTCGGCGCGGTCCACGAGCACGTCGCGATCGGCAAGCCGGCCGACGAGCTGTTGCGCGTCGCCGCCCAGCTCGGCGCCGATCTGCTGGTGGTCGGCAGCCACGGCCACGATCCGATCGCGCACCTCCTGGTCGGCTCGGTCGCCGAGCGCATCGTCCGCAGCGCGACCTGTCCGGTCGTGGTCGTGCGCCTGCCGAAGCCGTGATCACGCCAGCGCGAGGACGATCGCGCCGGTCACCGCGAGCACCGCGCCCGCG
>JAYTAJ010000773.1:0-3479 GCA_043737575.1 Myxococcales bacterium
GCCTTGCGCTTGATCTCGACGGCGTTCTGCACCTTCGAGCTGCCGCTCTCGCGCGCCATCGTGCCCTCGACCTCGCCCAGCCGCACCTTCAGGCGGTCGCGCTCGACCTCGGTGTTGGACAGATCGTTCTCGAGATCTTCCATGCGCCGCGCCTTCTCCTGGCCGACCTTGCCGCCGCGGTAGACGCGGAGCTCGGCCTGGAGCTGATCGATGCGGCGACGCAGGCGGCGGATCTCTTCTTCTTGCTCGCCCGACGGCGCGGCCGGCGCGGGCGGCGCGCCGCCCATCTGCTGCGGCGCCTGTTGCGGCGGCGGCTGCTGCGCCACCTGGCCGAAGCCCTCGATGTTGACCTGCATGCCCGCCGGGTTCTGCCCGACCTGACCGAAGCCCTCGATGTTCGCCTGCATCGGCGGCGGCTGGTGCGATGGCGCCGCCGGCTGCGAGCTGGTCGACGGCATCTGCATCGGCACCGGCACCGCCTGCGGCGCCGGCAGCGGCTGCTGCGCCACCCCGCCCGCGGGCTGGTTCAGCTGCGCGGTGTCGACGAAGCGGAGCCACAGGCTCCCGCACCGCACCGCGTCGCCGTGGCGGAGCATGTGCTGCTGCACCTGCTGCTCCTGGTAGAAAACTTTGTTCGCCGAGCCGAGGTCTTCGACGACGTAGCCGCCGCCTCCCCAAACGATGCGAGCGTGATGACGCGAGACCATTGCGTCGTCGGTCCGGATCGCGCAGTCCATCGCGCGTCCAACGCGGATCTCCTGCGCGCCAAGCTCGATCGAGCCCTCAATGCCCTGAGCGTCTCGCCAGAGAACCTTGGCAGCCACTAGGCGCACATTGTCAGTCAGCGCGCGCGCGAGCACAAGGTTTCTACCCTCCCGGATTTGCGCCGATGCGATCCACACCCCGGCCGGTGGCATGACACCTACCCGCCGGGCGTGCTAACCGACGGGCCATGTGCGGCGTCTTTGGCATCTACGGTCATGACGAGGCGGCCAACCTCGCCTACCTGGGCCTGCACGCGCTGCAGCACCGCGGCCAGGAGTCCGCCGGGCTGGTCGCGGGCGACAAGACGCTGCGGCGCGAGGTCGCGATGGGCCTGGTGTCCGACGTCTTCAACGAGAAGGTCCTGGCCCGGTTGCCCGGCCGCGCCGCGATCGGCCACACCCGCTACTCGACCTCGGGCTCGTCGGAGCTGCGCAACGCCCAGCCGTTCCTGTTCGACTACGCCGGCGGCTCGATCGCGATCGCCCACAACGGCAACCTGGTCAACATCGACGAGCTGCGCAGCCGCCTCGAGGCCGCCGGCTCGATCTTCCAGACCACCAGCGACACCGAGGCGATCGTCCACCTGATGGCGAAGGTGCCGGAGTTCGATCCGGTGGTGCGGCTGACCCACGCGCTGCGCCAGGTCGTCGGCGCCTACTCGCTGGTGATCCTCACCGACGGCAAGCTGATCGGCGTGCGCGATCCCCACGGGTTCCGGCCGCTGGTCATCGGTCGGCTGAAGGACAGCTACGTGTTGTCGTCGGAGACCAGCGCCTTCGATCTGATCGAGGCCGAGTACATCCGCGACATCGAGCCCGGCGAGATCGTCGTGATCGACGAGCACGGCCTCACCAGCCACCGCCTGATGACGACCGAGCCCGAGCCGACCAAGTTCTGCGTGTTCGAGCACGTCTACTTCGCGCGGCCCGACAGCCTGGTGAACGGCAAGTCGGTCTACCGGGCCCGCGAGCGCATGGGCAAGCGCCTCGCGATCGAGCAGCCGGTCGAGGCCGACGTCGTCATCCCGGTCCCCGACTCCGGCGTGCCCGCCGCGATCGGCTACGCGACCCAGTCCGGCATCCCGTTCGAGATGGGCCTCATCCGCTCGCACTACGTCGGCCGCACCTTCATCGAGCCGCAGGACTCGATCCGGCACTTCGGCGTGCGCCTGAAGCTGTCGCCCGTGCGCTCGGTCGTCGATGGCAAGCGGGTGGTCGTCGTCGACGACTCGCTGGTGCGCGGCACCACCTCGCGCAAGATCGTCAAGATGCTGCGCGCCGCGGGCGCCCGCGAGGTCCACCTGCGGATCAGCGCGCCGCCGACCACCCACCCGTGCTTCTACGGCATCGACACACCGAACCGCAGCGAGCTGGTCGCCGCGTCGCACACGATCGAGGAGATCGCGCGCTACGTCACCTGCGACTCGCTCGGCTACCTGACCCACGAGGGCCTGATGGGCGCGGTCGGTGGCAGCGCCGCGACCGCGACCGGCGGCGGCTACTGCTCGGCGTGCTTCACCGGCAACTATCCCGTCCCCCTCGGACGCCGTCAGAACGGCGCGCTTGTGCCGCTGCGCCGCAGCACGGTATAGGACGGCATGCCGCTGACCACCGTCGACGTGCGCGAGACGCGCGACCTCTTGAAGGAGCTCTCGGTGAAGGCCGAGTCGCTCCGGAGGTTACTTTGACCTGGACCCGAAGCGCCTGAAGATCGAGGAGCTCGAGTCGGTCGCTGGCGAGCCCGGCTTCTGGGACAACCACGAGCGCGCCCAGGCGATCACCAAGCAGACCAAGCAGCTGAAGGCGCTGATCGGGAGCTACGACGCCCAGATCCGCGCGCTGTCCGACGCCGCCGTGTTGCTCGAGCTGGCCGACGACGCTGGCGACGAGCCGACCGGCAAGGAGGCCGTCGCGGTCGCGACCGCGGTCGGCAAGGCCCTCGACGATCTCGAGTTCCGCCGGATGCTGTCGGGCGAGTTCGATCAGTCGGGCGCGATCGTGCAGATCCAGTCGGGCGCCGGCGGCATCGACGCGTCGGACTGGGCGCACATGGTGATGCGCATGGTGACGCGCTACGCCGAGCGCAAGGGCTGGAAGGTCGAGGTCGTCGACGAGCAGCCCGCCGAGGAGGCCGGCATCAAGAGCGCGACGATGATCATCACCGGCGAGTTCGCGTTCGGCTTGCTCAAGGCCGAGAACGGCGTGCATCGCCTGGTCCGGGTGTCGCCGTTCGATCAGCAGGGTCGACGCCAGACCTCGTTCGCCGCGGTGACCGTGTCGCCCGACATCGACGACGACATCGTCGTCGACATCAACACCGAGGATCTCAAGATCGACACCTACCGCGCCGGCGGCGCGGGCGGCCAGCACGTCAACAAGACCGACTCGGCGGTGCGCATCACCCACCTGCCGACCGGCATCGTCGTCCAGTGCCAGAACGAGCGCAGCCAGCACTCGAACAAGGCCAAGGCGATGAAGATGCTCAACTCGCGCATCTACGAGCTCGAGGTCTCGAAGCGCGAGGAGAAGGCCAACGCCGAGGCCCGGGCCCGCCTGAAGATCGAGTGGGGATCGCAGATCCGCAGCTACGTCCTCTTCCCCTACCAGCAGGTCAACGACCACCGCACCGAGCTGAAGTCGTCGCAGGTCACCGCCGTCCTCGACGGCGATCTCGACGAGCTGATCCGGACGTACCTCCTGCAGCGCGCCGGCGCG
>JAYTAJ010000774.1:0-7940 GCA_043737575.1 Myxococcales bacterium
CTCTACGACACGATCGCGACGCTGGTGCGGCGCCGCGGTGGTGGCCACCTCCACCAGTCGGCACCGAGCCTGCGGCCCCCGGCCCCATGACGCCAACCCTCGGTCGTGCGACCCGCGGGCTGTTGCTCCGCGCCGAGTTCGACGGTGCCGCGGTGTCGGCGATCCTGGTCCGCGGCGATCGCACGGCGGTGTTGCGCAGCGGCGCGCCCGCGGCGATCGGCGAGCGAGTCCGCCTGCGGCTGTCGTTTCCACGCATCCTGGCCGCGGTCGAGCTCGACGCCGAGATCACCGGGCAGCGCGAGGCTGGCGCGCCGGGCGAGCGCGCCGAGTGGCAGCTCGCGCTGGTGCCGAGCCCTGCGACCGACCGGGTGAGCGCGCTGGTGCTGGCGGTGACCGAGCCACCCGCGCGCGCCCGCGGCCGTTGCCGCATCCTGCTGGTCGAGGCCAACGCCCTGCTCGGCGACGTGTTCCGGGCCCGCCTGGCGCGCCACCTCGGCGAGCGCACCGACGAGGTCGTGGTCGATCTCGCGCCCGATCTCGGCGTCGCCTGGGCGCTCCTGACCGCGGGATCCTACGATCTCGTCGTTTTCGACGACGCGCTGCCCGGCGCCTCGGCGGCCCAGGTGGTCACCCGCTTGCGGCAATCGCCGGCCGGGGCCGCGGCGCCGCTGGTGGCGGTGAGCGTCGGCGGCGAGCCGGCGCGACTGGCGACGATCGCCGCGGGCGCCGACCTGTTCCTCGACAAGCCCCTCGCGCTCGCCGAGCTGTTCCCGACGATCGATCTGCTCTTGGCGAAAGGAAGTTCGATGACGCCGAAGCGCATCCTCATCATGGACGACAGCGTGTTGTTCCTCGAGCTCACTCGCGAGGCCCTGACCAAGGCCGGCTACGAGGTCGCGATCGCCCGCGACCTCGACGAGCTCGAGCGCGGCCCCGCGACGATGGACCTGGTGCTGATGGACGTGCAGATGCCGGAGGCGTTCGGCGACGATCTCGGGATGGTGCTGCGCCACGTCCGCGGTCTGCAGGCCCAGATCTTCCTCCTGTCGAGCCTCGATCCCGAGGATCTCGAGCGCCGCGTCGCCGACGCCGGGCTCGACGGCTTCATCTCCAAGCACATCGGCATCGAGGGCGTGGTCGCCCGGGTCGGCGAGATCACCAGCGCGCCCCTGGCGCAGGCGGCGCCGTGATGGAGGAGCTCCGGGCGCGGTATCTGCCGCGCTTCGTCGAGGTCGCCCAGGGCCGGATCGCGCGCGGGCTCGAGGCGGTGATGCCGGTCGGCGCGGGCGCGCCGCTGGTCGCGCGCAGCGAGCTGCACACCCTCGCGGGCGAGGCCGGCATCCTCGGCTTCACCGAGCTGGCGAAGCGCGCGCAGGCCGGCGAGGCCGACTGCAAGCGCTGGCTCGACGACGGCGACGTCGCGGCGCGGGCGCGGTGCGCGGTGACGCTGCGCCAGCTCGGCGCGCAGCTGCGGCAGCTCGCGACCAGCCACGGCGTCGCCGCGCCGCGCCCGCGGGCGACGCATCGGGTGGTCGTCGTCGACGACAGCGCCCTGGTCGCCGAGCAGGTGTGCGACGCCCTGCGCACCGACGGCTGCGAGGCCCGCGCCGCGATCGACGTCGAGTCGACGCTGCGCCTCATCCGCGAGCTGCGGCCCCACGTCGTCCTGGTCGACGTCCACATGCCCGGCCTGTCGCTCGCCGAGCTGTGCGCGCGGGCCCGCGAGGTCGCGGGCGCGACGCCGATCGCGATCTGCCTGCTGTCGGGCGTGCCCGAGGCCGAGCTGACGATCCGGGCCCGCGAGGTCGGCGCCGACGGCTTCGTGTCGAAGGTCGCGGGCGTCGGCAACGTCGTCGCGCAGGTCCGACGGATCGCGGCGGAGGCGCGGTGACCTCGCTCGCGACCCTGGTGGCCGCGGCGACGAGCGGTGGCGCCGCCGCCGCGATCGCGCGGATCGTGACGGTGCCGCACGTCGGGCTGCGTACCGGCAGTCGCTGGTTCGCGGTCCCGGCCGAGGCGGTGATCGAGGTGGTGCCGCTACCGGACGTGACCCGGCTGCCGGCGGCGCCCGCGCACCTGCTCGGCGTCGCGATGGTGCGCGCCCGGCTGACCGCGTTCGTCGATCTCGACGTCCTGATCGCCGGCCGCCGCACGCCGCGGCTCGAGCGCGGCCGCGCCGTCGTGATCCGGACCGGCGGCGTCGAGCTCGGCGTGATCGCGACCGAGACCCGCGGCTTGCTCGGCTTCCCGCTGGCCGCGGCCGCTCCCGATCCCGACGCTGCGCCGGCCGAGCGACCGCCGTGGATCGGCCGCGAGGAGCGGATCGGCGGCGAGCTGTATGCGGTCGTCGATCCGGCGCGCCTGATCGAGGCCGCGCTGCCGGGAGCCGCGTGATCGATCCGGTGCCGGTCCTGTGCTTCGCCGCGGCCGGGGTGCGCTTCGCGATCGCCGCGAGCGACGTGCTCGGCCTCGGCGACGACGCCCGCACCGCGCCCGCGCTCGCCGCTGGCCTCGGCCTGCCCGGGCAGCTCACGCCGCAGTGCCGCGTCGTCACCCTGGCGTCGCGGGCCGGGCGGTTCGACGTCGTGGTCGACGGGCCCATCACGATCCGCCGCCTCGGCCTCGAGCACATCGTCGCGGCGCCCGCCGGTGTGCCGCTGTCCCCTGCCGTCATCGGGTTCGCGCGCGTCGACGGGGAGCTGGTCCAGCTCCTCGAGGTCGAGCGCGTGATCGCCGGTCTCTCGCCTCCAGGAGCACCATGACCGCGTCCCTCCCTGCCTCCAGCGCTGGCGCCACCGTGCGGTTCGGCGTCCGCACCATCCTGATCAGCGCGGCCACGGTCGTGCTGGTGGCCACGGGCCTGTTCTTGACCTTCTACCTGCCGGCCGATCAGGGCGACGACGCCAACAACGCGCTCAAGCTGCGCTCGCGCAGCATGGCGACCTTGCTCGCGACCGCGGTCCAGCTGCCGCTCGAGACCAACGACCTCGACGACGTCCGGGTCAAGCTCGAGGCGCTACGCGAAGATCGCGACTTCACGTACGCCGCGATCGTGCGGCCCAACGGCACGACCGCGTCGATGCTGTTGCGGCCCGGCTTCGACGATCGTCGGATCCGCGGCGGCTACCAGTCGACCGCGTTCGTCGAGCAGCGCGGCGATCTGGTCCACGCCGGCGTGCCGATCATCGACAAGCAGGGCGCCACCATCGGCATCGCGGTGCTCGGGATGTCGCGCGACTGGGTGATCGCGACGACCCGGTCGGCGCAGAAGTGGGCGGGCGGCGTCAGCCTCGCCGTGCTGATCGTCGCGATCGTCTCGATCATCCTGGCCACCAAGCCGCTCAGCGACGCCGCCGCCGGGCTGCTCGATCTGTCGAACGATCTGGTCGGGCTGGCCCGCCAGCAAGAGGCGTCGTCGGCCGAGGAGAGCGCCGCGGTCGAGGAGACCCGTCGCTCGATGGACACCCTGTTGTCGTCGGCCGAGGAGATCGCCGGGCGATCGAGCGACGTGCTCGGCAACTCCGAGCGCTCGGTCGCGCAGAGTCGCGAGATCGCCAACAAGATCGATCGGCTCGGCAACCTGCTGCGATCGATCGAGCAGATCGCCGACAAGACCGATCTGCTCGCGCTCAACGCCGCGCTCGAGGGCACCCGCGCCGGCGAGGCCGGCCGCGGCTTCGCCCTGGTCGCCGACGAGATGCGCCGCCTCGCCGAGAGCGTGCTCGAGACCGCGGCCAGCATCCGCGAGCTGATGAAGGAGATGCACAAGTCGTCGGAGGAGGCGGTCGCGGCGAGCCAGCTCGGCGTGACGTCGAGCGAGAAGATCGCGCTGCTGACGCAGCAGCAGCGTCAGGCCACGGTCGCGGTGGTGTCGAGCATGGACGAGATGCGCACGGTGCTGGTCCAGACCTTGAGCGGCATCCAGCGCTCGACCAAGGCGGCCGAGAGCCTGTCGACGCTGTCGCGGACCCTGACCGGCATGGCCGACGCGCGGCGCACCCCGACCACGCCGCGCGGAGCGTCGTGATCGCCGATGACCTTGGATGATCCGCGGGCCCGCCGCCTCGAGACCTTCCGCTCCCTCGCCGCCGAGCGCCTCGGCCACGTCAGCCTCGGCTGGATCGAGCTCGAGC
This sequence comes from Myxococcales bacterium, assembly GCA_043737575.1. Taxonomy (GTDB): domain Bacteria; phylum Myxococcota_A; class Polyangia; order Haliangiales; family Haliangiaceae; genus UBA2376. Next base: position 4,134 of record JAYTAJ010000774.1, read on the forward strand.
AGGGGGCGGCGGCGCCGGCGCGCACCGAGTCGATGCTGCGCGAGCTGCACACCCTCAAGGGCGAGGCCGGCCTCATGGGCTTCGCCGCGGTCGCCGAGGCGCTGCACGCCCTCGAAGATCTGGTCAGCGGCGCGGTCCGCTCAACCGAGCCCATCGCGCCCGAGCTGGGCGATCTGGTGCTGCGCGGCGTCGAGGCGATCGGCGTCGCGATCAACGCGGCGGCCGACGCGCCGGCCCCGGGCCTGGCCGAGCTGATCGGCGCCGCGCGTCCCGACGCCGCGCCGCCGCCGACGCCGCACCCATCCCACGCACCCCACGCGCCCCACGCGCCGCACCCGCTGCGCCCGCCCGGCGAGCACGACGCGGCGTCGGCGGTGACGTTCGACGAGGCCACCACCCGCATCAGCGGCGAGCAGCTCGATCGCGTGCGCGGCGTGGTCGGCGAGCTGGTGATGGTGCGGCATCGCCTCGCCGACGCGGTCAGCACCGTGCATCGGCTGCGCGGCGCCGCGACCCGCGGCGACGACGGCCTCGGTCTCCTGCACGGCCGCCTGCGCGACGACGTCCGCCGCCTGGCCGGGATGATCGCGAGCCTCGACGGCGTGGTCCGCGATCTGCGCATGGTCCCGGTCGAGCGGCTGCTGGCGCGGTTCCCGGTCGTCGCGCGCGAGCTGGCGCGCGAGCTCGGCAAGCAGGTACGGGTGGTGCTGACCGGCGTCGGCATCGAGGCCGATCGCGCGATCCTCGAGGAGCTGCAGGCGCCGCTCCTGCACCTGGTGCGCAACGCGGTCGACCACGGCCTCGAGACGCCGAGCGATCGCATCGCCAACGACAAGCCCGAGGTCGGCACGATCCAGATCATCGTCGACGTGATCGGCAACGCGCTGCGGATCCAGGTGAAGGACGACGGCCGCGGCATCGACGTCGATCTGGTGCGGCGCCGCGCGGTCGAGCAGGGCCTGATCGAGGCGCCGTCGGCGCGGGTCCTGTCCGACGAGCAGATCCTCGCGTACCTGTTCTCGTCGGGGTTCTCGACCCGCAAGACCGTGACCCGGGTGTCGGGTCGCGGCGTCGGCCTCGACGTCGTCCGCACCATCACCGAGTCGCTCGGCGGCACCGTCGCCACCGACACCGTCGCCGGCTACGGCACGTCGTTCGTGATCACGGTGCCGGTCAGCGCGCTCATCACGCCGCTCTTGCTCGCCGACATCGGCGAGGGCCGCTACGCGGTGCCAACCGTCGAGGTGGTCGCGCTGGTGCGGGCGTCCGACTACGACATCGTCGACAGCATCGACGGCGCGGCGATCCGCTACGGCGACCAGCTGGTGCCGCTGGTGCCGCTGGCCGAGGTGCTCGGCGAGCCCGAGGTCGCGGTCCCCGATCCACGTCTGGTGATCGCGCGCTCGGGCGACGTGCTGATGGCGCTGGCCGGGACGCGGCGCCACCGCGATCGCGAGGCGGTGATCCGCAGCGCCGGTCCGGTCCTCGACGGCAATCCCTATGTGCTCGGCGGCATCGACATGGAGGATGGCTCGGTCGCGCTGGTGCTCGAGCTCGATCGGCTGGTGGTCGCGGCGCGGGCGATCGCGGCGCGGGCCCGTCACCGCGGCCAGGAGGTCGCGACCGCGGTGGCCGGCAAGATCCTCGTCGTCGAGGACTCGGTGATCATGCGCGAGATCATCGCCGAGGCGCTGCGCGCGTACGGCGTCGAGGTGGTCGAGGCCGGCGACGGCGCCGAGGCCCTGGTCGCGCTCGAGCTGCACCCCGACGTCGACCTGGTCGTCACCGATCTCGAGATGCCACGGCTCGACGGCTTCGAGCTGATCCGCCGCATCCGCGGCCAGGCCCGGGTGCCGCGGCTGCCGGCGGTCGTGATCTCGACCCGTGGCAGCGACGCCGACAAGCTCGCGGCGATCGAGGTCGGCGCCGACGCCTACCTGGTGAAGACCGACTTCTCGCGCGAGAGCCTGTGGTCGCACATCGGCCGGTTCATGCACCGATGACGGTGCGGGTCCTGATCGTCGACGACTCCGACTTCTTCCGTGAGGTCCTGCGCGACGTGCTCGGCGGCTACCCCGATCTCGAGGTGGTCGGCGAGGCCGCCGACGGCGCCGCCGCGATCGAGCTGGCGACCCGGCTGCGCCCCGACGTGATCACGATGGACGTGCTGTTGCCGCTGATCGGTGGCATCGAGGCGATCCGCACGATCATGGCGCAGCGGCCGACGTCGATCATCGGGCTGTCGCGCCTGGTCGGCCGCGGCGAGCGGCTCGGCCTCGACGCCATGGCGGCGGGCGCGATCGAGGTGGTCGAGAAGCCGACCGCCGGTCTCGACGCGGCGTTCGCGCGCCGCCTGGTCGAGCTGTTGCGCAGCGCGGCGCGTGGCCACGCCGCGCCGGTCGAGGCGCCGCGTCGTGCCGCCCACGGCTGGCCGCGTTTTCGCTCGCGGCCCGCGATCGTCGGCCTGGTCGCGTCGACCGGCGGACCGCAGCTCCTGCGCCGCGTGCTCGGCGCGCTGCCCGCCAGCTTCCCGATCCCGATCGCGATCGTGCAGCACACCATCGCCGGCTTCACCGCGCCGCTGGCGAGCTGGCTCGACGACGCATCGCCGCTCGCGGTCGCGCTCGCGGTGTCGGGGCAGCGGCTCGGCGGCGGCCAGGTCGCGATCGCGCCCGACGGGGCGCACCTCGAGGTCGACGGCGACGGCGTCGTGTGTCTGCGGACCGGTCCCCTCGAGTCGGGGCATCGGCCGTCGGGCACCGTGATGCTGCGATCGCTGGCGCGCGGCTTCGGCAACCGCGCGCTCGGCGCGGTGCTGTCGGGCATGGGCCGCGACGGCAGCGACGGCCTCGCCGAGATCGATCGCGCCGGCGGCGTCGCGATCGTCCAGGATCCCGACGATGCGGTGATCGACACCATGCCGCGCCACGCCCTCGCGATGGTAGCGCGGGCGTCGGTCGTGACCACCGCCGATCTGCCCGGGCTCCTCGTCGCCGCGGCGCGCGGAGGCGGGACGTGAGCGACGCGCTGTGGCGCGCCCTGCGCGAGCAGCTCCGCACCTGGACCGGCCTCGTCGTCAGCGAGTGGCGGCGCGAGCCGGTCCTGATCGCGGTGCAGTCGCTCGCCAACGACGTCGGTGTCGCGTCGCCGCAGGCGCTGCTCGACGCCGCCGCCACCGACGCGGGCGAGCACCTCCGCGATCTGCTGATCGCGCGCATCTCGGTCGGCCTGACCTGGTTCGGCCGCGAGCTCGGGCTGCTCGACGGCGCCCTCGACCGCGCGCGCGCTCACTGCACCCGGATCGGCGTCGACGAGGTCTACGTCTGGTCGGCCGGTTGCTCGACCGGCGAGGAGCCCTACACGCTGGCGATGGCGCTGCTCGATCGCGGGCTGCGGCCGCGCATCCTCGCGACCGACGTCAACCGCGAGGTCCTGCGCCGCGCCGCGCGCGGCCGCTACGCGCGGGCGTCGCTCGGCCCGGTGCCCGAGCGCTGGCGCGAGCGCTTCTTCATCGACGTCGGCAACGACACCGTCGAGATCGAGGCCAGCCTGCGCCGCAGCGTGAGCTTCGCGCGCCACAACCTCGCGAGCGATCCGGCGCCGCCGGACGGCTGGAGTCGGTTCGATCTGGTGGTGTGCCGGAACGTGCTCATCTACTTCGATCCGATCGAGGCGGTCGCGGTGGCGCGACGGCTCGATGGCGCGCGGCGATCGACGGGGGAGGTGGTAGTCGGGGCGGTGGAGCAGGCGATGGTGGGGGCGGGGAGCGCGCGGACGGGGACGGGGACGGTCACGGCGACGGGTACG
>JAYTAJ010000775.1:0-7937 GCA_043737575.1 Myxococcales bacterium
GCCACCGTCGCGGTCAGCTCGGCCAGGCTCCACGGCTTGGTCAGGTAGCGGATCACCTGCTCGGCGTTGACCGCGGCCAGCGCCGACTCGAGGGTCGGCGCGCCGGTCAGCATCACGCACGGCACGTCGGGGTAGCGCTCGTGCAGGACGTCGATCAGCGCGTGGCCGGACATCTGCGGCATGTCCTTGTCGGTGATCACCAGATCGATCGGCTCGCGCGCGACCACCTCGAGCGCCTCGAGCGCCCCGTGGACCGCGAACACCTGGTGGCCGGCCGCGATCAGCGCGCGGCGCAGCGCGATCGCCACCGTCGGCTCGTCGTCGACGACGAGGATCACGCCGATCACGCGGCACCGTCGCCGTGGTGGAGGTAGCGCGCGATCGTGCGCTCGAGGGCCTCGCGATCGATCGGCTTGGCGAGGAAGCTGTCGACCCCGGCGGCACGGGCTCGCTCCTCGTCGGCGCGCATCGCCATCGCCGACACCGCGACGATCGGCGTGGCCCGCAAGGTCTGGTGGGCCCGCAGCTCGCGGGTGGTCTCGAAGCCGTCCTTGCCCGGCATCGCCAGGTCCATGAGGATCAGCGCCGGCCGCTCGCGCTCGGCGATGGCGATCGCCTCGACGCCATCGCGGGCCTCGAGCACGCGGTACGACAGCCGCTCGAGGATCGAGCGCATCAGCACCCGGTTCATGTCGTTGTCGTCGACCACCAGGATCTGCGGCTCGCCGATCGGGGCCAGCGGTGGGGCCCGGCCGAGCGCGAAGCGATCGACGACGTGGACCAGCTCGTCGGGCGTGACCATGCCCTTGTGGGCGACCGCGTCGGCGTGGCGGCGCAGCTCGGCCCGATCGTCGGCGTCGAGCTCGGCGGCGGTGAGCACGATGCGCGGCACCGTGCGCAGCGCCGCGTCGGCGTCGAGCGCGGCGAGGACCTCGAAGCCGCTGCCATCGGGCAACATCAGATCGACCACGTACAGATCGTGCGCGCCCGCGCGCGCCCGCACCAGCCCTTCGGCGACCGTCCCGGCCGACTCGATGCGGTAGCGATCGCCCAGGGTCGCCGCGATCAGCTCGGCGACCCGCGGATCGTCGTCGACGACCAGGAGCTGGGCCGGGCCGTCGTCGCGCCGCGCCAGCTGGCGGCAGATCGCCTGCAGCGCCGCGCCGTCGATCGGCTTGGTGGCCAGGACCTGGGGCTCGCCCGACAGCAGGATCACCGGGATCCGCTGCGACAGCTTCGGCGCCTCGACGAGCATCGCGTCGGCGATCGCGCGGTCGGGCAGCGAGCCGACGTCGATCACGATCAGCGCTGCGCCCGCGCGCCCGGCCGCCGCGGTCAGATCGGCGACGGGCGCCGCGGCCACGACGCGGTAGCCAGCCGGCTCGAGCCGGGCGCGGTGGGCCTCGACCGCGTCGGGCGCAGCGACCACCAGGATCACCGCGACCGTCGACGTCGGCAAGGTCGCCGGGCCGCGGCGGCCGCCGGCCGCGATCGTGAAGCGGAACGTCGAGCCCAGCCCGGGCACGCTCTCGACCGTCAGCGTCCCCGCGTGCAGCTCGATCAGCTTCCGCGAGATCGCCAGGCCGAGCCCGGTGCCCTGGTGGCGCTTCACCAGCGGATGCTCGCCCTGGATGAACGGCTGGAACAGACCGGCCTGGGCCTCGGCCGGGATCCCGGGGCCGCGATCGGTCACCGCAAACACCAGCGCGTCGCCGGCGTCGTCGATCCGGACGTCGACCCGCGCGCCGTCGGGGCTGAACTTCACCGCGTTCGACAGGAGGTTGAGCAGGACCTGGCAGATCCGATCGGGATCGCCGCGACCACGCCGCCGCGACCCGACGGTCAGCCGCAGCTCGATCGACCGGGCCCGCGCCAGCGGCGCCGTCATGGCGATCGCACCCGCCGCGAGCTCGTCGGGATCGAACGCCTCGATCGCGAGGCGGACGTGGCCGGCCTCGATCTTCGCCAGGTCGAGGACGTCGTTGATGATCAGCAAGAGGTGGCGGCCCGCGGTGACGATGTCGCCGAGGTAGCTGCGCTCGACCGGTTGCAGGCGCGGCGCCGCGGTGACCTGCAACAGATCGGCGAAGCCGATCACCGAGTTGAGCGGGGTCCGCAGCTCGTGGCTCATGTTGGCCAGGAACTCCGACTTCATGCGATCGGCGCGCTCGACCAGCTCGCTCTTCTCGGCCAGCGCGTCGCGCTGCAGGCTCAGCTCCTCCTTCTGCGCGATCAGCTCGGCGCGGTGGCCCAGCAGCTGGTCGCGGCGACGGTGCAGCTCCTCGTTCGAGACCGTCAGCTCGCGGGTGCGGTCGGCGACGGTGCGCTCGAGCGACGCCGCGGCGCTCGCCGCGTGATCGGCGGCCTGGTTGAAGCGCCGCGCCAGCTCGCCGATCTCGTCGCGGACCTCGACCTCGGCCCGCGCCGTGGTCTCGCCTGCCGCCAGCGCGCGGCTGGCCCGGGTCAGCTCGCGGACCGGCGCGATGAGGCGACGCGCCGCCAGCAAGCCGACCAGCATCGCCAGCGCGGTCATCACCATGCCGACGAGCGCGACCGAGCCGACCATCGACCCGAGCGGCGCCTCGACGTCGCGGACCGGGACGTGCGCGAACATCGTCCACGGCGCCGACGTCAGCCGCCGCGCCACGATCAGGTTGTCCTCGTCGTTGGTCGGCGAGTAACCACGCCAGACGGCGCGCCGCGGATGGATCGCGCGCGACTGCGTCCACAGGTAGCGCGCCTCGATCACCTCGCTCAGCAGCGCGGCGGTGCGGACGCCGAATCGGCCCTCGCGGATCATCTGATCGGCCTCGGTCGCGGGCAGCCCGCCGGTTGGCCGGAACAGCATCTCGTCGCGGAAGCCGTGGGCGATGCGGATGCCGTGCTGCTCGACCACGACGATGTAGCCGCCGCGGCCCATCGACGCGTCGAGGCTGCGGACGTTGTCGAACAGCTCGTCGGCGCTGACCGCGACGATCGCCACGCACGGCCGCGCTGGCGCACCGAACCGCAGCGCGAAGACGATCGCGGGCCGCGGGTTGGAGCCGCGCGACACCACCAGCTCGGTGGTGATCACGTCAGCGGCGCGCGTCGCCTGGTAATAGGCGCGGTCGGTGATGTCGATGCCGACGAAGATCTGCTCGGACGACGCGACGATCGTCCCGCTGGCGTCGGCCACCGACAGCCCGAACAGCGCGCTGTCGCTCGCCTTCACGGTCCGCAGCTGGGCCTCGAGCTCGCCGACCTGCGCGCTGCGGTCCGGACACTGCGCCTGCACCAGCGGCATCGCGACCATCGCGACCAGCTGGCGCTGGTAGCGCAGGTTGAACGTGTCGAGGTTGTGAGCGGCGGCGTCGGCGACGGTGCCGAGGTAGCTCGACGCCGTCGTGGTGACGCGCTCGCGACCCTGGCGGTAGACCAGATAGGTGGTGAGCGCGAGCGGCAGGCTCGAGGTGCAGAGCAGCAGCACGATCAGCTTGCGACGCAGGGTCCAGAACCCGGTGCTCATGCGCTCGCCTCGAGCGCGAACAGGTTGACCGGCTGCGCGACGCCCGGGTACCGGCGCAGCCGCGCCGCGATCGCGGCGACCGGCTGCTCGTGGGCGCCGAGCCCGAGCGCGCCGCGCGGCGCCACCACCGACAGCAGCCGCTCGAGCAGGCGCACCTGCAGGTAGCGCTCGAGGTAGATGAGCACGTTGCAGCACAGCACCAGATCGAAGCGCGCCAGCACCGCCTCGGACGGCGCCAGCCGCGGGCCCAAGAGGTCGTGCTGGCAGAACGTCACCCGTGGCCGCAGCGCGTCGGCGATCACCAGCTCGTCGCCGCGGACGATCGTGTACTCGCCGCGCAGCCCGGCCGGGATCCGCGCGCCGCTCGCGGCCGGGTAGCGGCCGCGGCGCGCCAACGCCAGCGGCGCGGCGGCGCGGTCCGACGCGAAGACCTCCCACGACGGCCCGCCGCGGGCCTCGGCCTCGGCCAGCACCATCGCGATCGACCACGCCTCCTCACCGGTCGCGGCGCCGGCGACCCAGACCCGGAGACCGCGCGGCGCGGCCCGGCCGAGCTGCGCGATCACCGACTCGCGCAGGACGTGGAACAGCTCGACGTAGCGGAAGAACTGCGACGCCGAGACCATCAGCGTCTGGACCATCCGCTCGCGCGCCGCGGCGTCGGCGCGCAACGACGCCAGCACCGCCTCGGGATCGATCGTCGGCCCGACCTCGACGTGCTCGGCGAGGCGCCGCTGCAGGACGTCGGGCACGTAGCCGCGCAGGTCGTGGCCGTGGCCACACAAGATCTCCAGCACCGCGTCGAGCGGCGGCGGCGCCGTGGCGGTCACGCCGCGGCCGCTCGTGGCAGGCGCATGCGGAACGTCGCGCCGCCGCCGTCGCGATCCTCGACCGACGCAGTGCCGCCGTGGGCCTCGCTGACCAGCTTCACCAGGTACAGGCCGAGGCCGCAGCCGCGCCGCACCCGGCCGGCGCCGCTCTCGACCGAGCCGTACTTCTCGAACACGCTGCGCTTGAACGCGTCGGGCACGCCGGGGCCGCGGTCGGCCACCGTGACGTCGATCTCGGCGCCGCTGACATCGAACGCGAGCGTGACGACGCTGCGCGGCTGGGTGTAGCGCAAGGCGTTGATCAGCAGGTTCTCGATCGCGCGGCGCAGCAGCGTGGCGTCGACGTCGACCATGGCGTCGTCGCCGACCAGCTCGATCTGCAGGCTCCGGGCCCGAGCGTCGCCGTCGACGCTGGCCAGCGCCTCGGCCGCCAGCGCCCGCAGCCCGACCACCTCGAGCCGGGGCGCGAGGTGACCCTCCTCGAGGCCGCGGACCTGGACCATGTCCTCGATGGTCTCGCGCAGGTGACGCGACGCGGTCATCGCTTCGTCGAGGATCTCGCGATCGTCGGGGCTGCGGGCGTCCTGCTGCATCACCGCGAGCAGGCCGCTGAGCCCGGCCAGCGGGTTGCGCAGATCGTGGACCAGGAGCGCCGCCAGGTTGTCCTTCAGGTGCTCGAGGCGGCGCAGGTCCTCGAGCTGGTGGCGGATGCGCTCGTCCTGGTGGCGCAGGCGCAGGAACGCCCGCGTCCGCAGCAACAGCTCGCGGCGATCGAACGGCTTCGTCACGAAGTCGTCGGCGCCGGCCTCGAACCCGGTGTTGCGACTCTCCTGATCCGACAGCGCGGTCAGGAGCAGCACGGGCAGGAACGGCTCGAACCGGATCGCCTTGATCCGCCGGCAGGTCGCGAAGCCGTCGAGGCCGGGCATCATCACGTCGAGTAGAACCAGGTCAATCGTGGTATCGCGACTGACCAGCTCGATTGCTTCGCTTCCGCCCGCAGCCTCGGTGATGTCGTGCAGGTCTCCCAGCACGGCGCGCAACAACGTGCGATTGCGCGGCTCATCATCGACGACAAGCACGTGCGAACGTGGAGCGGGAGCCTCGACCATACGATAGACTGGCAATTCTACCTGATCCGTCAAGAGTCAATTCTTGCTCACCCTCACCGGGTGACGGATCGCCGCGAGATCTGGAGTACAGTTTACCAACCGACCCCTCAACGAACGGCGCAACCGGCCGATCCTGGAACCGAGCGATGCATGCCCCTACCCACCGCCACCTTGGACGCGTGCTGGTCGTCGACGACGATCCCGCCATGCGCGCTTTGTGTCGCGTCGTCCTCGCGCGCGAGGGCTGGGACGTCGCGGTCGCGCCCGACGGCGAGCGCGGCCTCGCCCATGTCCGCGACTCCCGAGGCGACCTCGACTGCGTCGTCACCGACGTCAACATGCCCGAGGTCGACGGCTTCGCGTTCCTCGCGGCCGCCCAGGTGCTCGACGAGGATCTGCCGGTCCTGATGATGACCGCCGATCCGCAGCTCGACGGCGCGATGCGCGCGATCGACGGCGGCGCGGTCAGCTACCTCGCCAAGCCGTTCGCGCCCGAGGCGCTGTCGGAGGCGGTCGCCCGCGCCGCGCGCCGCCATGGGGTGTCGCGCATGCGCCGCCGCGCCGCGGTGTTCCTCGATCCGGTCCGGTCGCGCGGCGCCGACGAGCGCGATGAGCTCGAGCGGCTGTTCCGCCGCGCCGTCGACGGCCACTGGATGGCGTACCAGCCCATCATCGATCCGACGACCGGCGTCGCCTTCGCGTACGAGGCCCTGCTCCGGACCGAGGAGCCGTCGCTGCGCCGCCCCGATCTGTTCCTCGGCGTCGCCGAGCGCCTCGACCGCATCCACGAGCTCGGCCGCCGTATCCGCCACTCGGTCGCGCGCGCCGCGGTCGACGCGCCGCGCGACGCGCTCCTGTTCGTCAACCTCCACGGCCTCGAGCTCAACGACGAAGAGCTGTTCTCGTCGGCCAACCCGCTGGTCCCCATCGCCGAGCGCGTGGTCCTCGAGATCACCGAGCGCGCCGCCCTCGACGGCGTCGCCGACGCCTCGACCCGCATCGCCATGCTGCGCCGCCTCGGGTTCCGCATCGCGCTCGACGATCTCGGCGCCGGCTACGCCGGGCTCGGCTCGCTCGCGGCCCTCGAGCCCGACTTCGTCAAGCTCGACATGGGCCTGGTCCGCGACATCGACCGCGACCCGCGCAAGCAGCGCATCGTCGCCGCGACCGCGAGCCTGTGTCGCGAGCTCGGCAGCCGCATCATCGCCGAGGGCGTCGAGACCCGGGCCGAGCGCGACGTGGTGCTGCCCCACGCCGATCTGATCCAGGGCTTCCTCTACGCCCGCCCCGAGCGTCAGTTCACGGTCGAGACCGTCCGCATCACGCGCCGAATACCTTGCGCTTGAGCTCGCCGGTCGCCGCCAGGTTGATCAGCTCGATGCGGCCACCGATGCAGTCGCCGGCCACGAACACGACCGGCAGCCGGAAGCCATGGCTGTCGCGGCGCACCGCCGCCAGCGCCGCCGGATCGTCCTCGAGCGTCATCGTCTTGTACGGGATCTGGTGCTGCTCGAGGATCTCGGTCAGGCGCGGCACGTCGCGCCGCTGCTTGTCGAGGAAGTAGACCAGCACCGGCGCCGCGGTCGCGGCCCCCGCCGGCACAGACGCAGCCGGCGCCGCCTCCGCAGGCGCGACCGGAGCATCGCCCGCCTTGTACCCTTGCTCGAAGGCCTTGCGATCGGCCAGCTCCTCGTCGGACGCCAGCGGCCGCCCCAGCCGGTCGTTGACCTGCCGCGCCTTCTCCGCGATCACGCCATCGCCCTGGGCGATCGCCTTCCATCCGGCTGCACGAATCCGATCGAGGACACCCATGGCCGAGTTGTAGCGCAAAGCAAAGGCCCGGAGCATTCGCGCTACGGGCCCCGTCCGATCAAACGTCGATCACCGCGATCGACACCGCGCAAAGCAAAGGCCCGGAGCATTGCGCGCAACGGGCCCCCGTCCGATCAAACGTCGATCACCGCGATCGACGCACCGGGTTCAGCAGATCAATTCAGTTGATCACATTCAGCGACTTGCGACCGGCCGGGATCGGCGGCCGGGCGTCCTCGGAGGCGCCCTCGTCGATCACCGGGGCCACCTTCACGATCGACGTCTTCTTGTTGGTCCGCGCCGCGGCGCGCCGCGCCACCGCGAGCACGTGGTCGTGGGCCGCGTGCTCGGCCTTGGCCTGGGCCCGGGTCACCAGGTCGACGACCTTGGCGCGCCAGTACGACACGACGTTCTTCTTCGCGCCGACCTCGTAGATGAGGTCCGCCGTCGTCGAGCCCGACTTGTGCGGGCTCTTGTGGAACGCGTGGTTCAGCTCGGGGTGCTTGGCGATGTACGCGCGCACCTCCTCGATGGTCATGCCGACGTCGGCGAGGGCCTTGTCGACCTCCTTCTGGGCCGACTGCTTGGCCTTGAAGAGCTGCATCTGCACGCGCGAGTACACGTTGACCGCGCCGTCGCCGTTGGTCTCGATCGGCAGGAAGATCGCCTGCGGGT
>JAYTAJ010000776.1:0-18222 GCA_043737575.1 Myxococcales bacterium
CCGCGCTGCGCTCGACGGTCGCGGCGGCGATCGAGCCGCGGACCGCGATCCCGGCTGGCTTCGGGCCGCGCATGGTGCGGTCGCCGGGCTTCGTCTGGAATCCGACGGATCCGATCGAGCCCGTGATGGCGCACCCGGTCTTCCCGCAGCCGATGTACAAGCCGCTCGCCGAGCTGTCGCCGGACTGGATGCTGCCCGGGCTCGCCGAGCTCCGCGCCGACTCGGTGACGCTGGCGGAGACCAATCCGCGCTTCATCGAGGCGTACATGGTCGGGCTCAATCACGAGATGTCGCGCGAGCTGTTGTGGAACGAGTATCCGTCGGATCAGCGTGGCAGTTACTTCCGTCAGTTCTGGGACCCGGCCGGGCTCGCACCGACGCCCGTGCCCGAGACGGCGAAGGACGTCACACCGCTGCACGAGTGGCTGGCGACGGCGCTGGGCTCGCACTCGCCACGTCCGGCGCCGCCGGGCGGCAAGCACCTGGTGCTCGTGGTGCGCGGCGAGCTGTTGCGCCGCTATCCGAGCACGCTCGTCTACGCGGTGCGCGCCCAGAAGAGTGGCAACGACTACGCACTCGGCGCCGCGCGGAGCGAACCAGTCTTTGCGGGCCGGCTGCGCCCCGATATTGCGTTCTTCGGCTTCGCGCTCACGCCCACCGAGGTGCGCGGCGCCAACACCGTTGCGGCGCCCGGCTGGTTCTTCGTCTTCCAGGAGCAACCTGGCGAGCCGCGGTTCGGGCTCGACGTCGCCGAGTACCCGCCGCCACCGCTCGCGGACTGGCCCGATCTGGCGTGGTCGCACCTGGCGCCGAGCCCGGAGGCGCTGGCCGGGTTGCACTACATCGATCTGTCGATCGTGCAGTCCGCGATCGCCGCACGCGAGGTCGGGACCGGACCGCGCTGGCACCTGAGCTCCGCCGCTCCCTACACCCGCGGCGCCGATCAGGCCGCGATCACCTGCCAGCAGCCGGTCCGGGTCGCGCTCCACGCCGCGCAGCTCCTGCTCTGACGCACTCCCCACCAGCGCCGAGTCATCGATGTACGATCTCGCCACCGAGCTCCCGCTCCTGTCTGCCATGTACCCGATCGCGCTCCTGCCGGTCCGGCTGGAGACGCGCTTCTACACCTCGCCACCGCAACTGCGGATCCGGGTCTATCCCGACGAGATCTTCGCCGACGTGCATCGGCGCGAGCTCACCGACGAGGAGTGGACGAGCGCCGAGGCGTACTGGCACGCTGGCTGGGACCCGGCCAACGAGCTCGACGCCTGGCGCGCGCTGCTCACCCGCTTCGGGCCCGAGCGCGGCGCCTGGTTGGTCGCACGCAGCACTCCCGCCAACATCGAGGAGCGTCCGTCGGGGCAGCCGGATGTGCGTCGAGGCGACGCGCACGAAGGGACGCTGGCCGACGCGACCGCCCGGCTCCTGCCCGTCGCGTGGACCGCGATCGCGTACCGCGACGGGGTCGAGCGCTATCGTGTCGCGGGCAAGCAGATCACGCCGTCGCTGCGGCTGTCGTTCGGGCTCGACCTCGCCGAGGACGATTCGACGCTCGCAAACCGCGACGAGCTGACGATCGATCGCGAGCTGCTGTGGGCGGTCGACTTCGCCGAGGCCCAGGCGGTCGGCATGGCGCTGACGATCTCGCTCACCGCCGCCGACCTCGAGGCCGGGTTCGATCGGCTGCTGGTCGTCGGGGCGCTGACCGACGCGACACCGACGTCGAACAGCGTCGAGCTGGCGGCGCTCCTCGACGCGCACCACTACACGCGCGGGCTCGCGCTGGTTCGCCAGGGCACGCCGACCAACGGCACCGCCCTCGCGCCTTCGGGCTATCCGCCCGCCGACGATCCCGATCGCAGCTTCGCGATCGAGCGCGGTCCGGAGCTGGTGGTGGCGGGAGCCGATGGCCACGCGCTGATGCACGCGCTCGGATTGCCCGAGAAGCCCTCCAGGGCGTTCGACCACATCGAGGGCGTACGCCGCACCGAGCAGACCGCGGCGGCGGCGATGAACCGGGCGCTGTGGCCGTGCACGCTCGGCTACTTCCTCGAGCAGATGATGACGCCGCTGCTCGACGCGGATCAGATCGCCGACGTGCGCGCGCACTTCCGCGACTTCGTGCGTGGCCGCGGCCCGCTCCCCGCGATCCGCATCGGACGCGTGCCCTACGGCATCTTGCCGACGACGTCGCTCGCGCGCTGGGTCGGTGAGCCCGAGACGTTCGAGACCCAGCTCGCCGAGCGTCTGAACGGTTGGCGCCAGCAGTATCGCACCCGCCTCGGGACCGTGCCGCGGGTCGGGCGCACCGGCGATCCCGACGCGGACCTGCTCGAGGTCCTCGGGCGCGACGCCGCGAGCCGCGAGGTGCGGGTCCGCGATGTTCTCGGTCCGGGGTTCCTCCGCAACGTGCTGCCGTTCATCAGCTTCGATCTGCTCATCGAGGCGGCCGCGCGGGAGACCCTGGTCGCGCAGTCGCTCGACGAGGCCGGGATCCCGGGCACGACGCCGCGTTTGGTCGGGATGACGCTGGCCGATCAAGCGCCGCGCATCGGCCGCGCGCTGGTGACCACCGCGCCGCTCGCCGAGGACGGCGTGCTCACGCCGAACTACATCAAGGACGTGCGGATGTCGCCGATCGCCGCGCTCGGCGCGGCCGGGCAGCCCGGGCATCCGACGTTCGAGAACCCGCTGCTGTATCACCTGCTGCGGCAGGCCGCGCTCGTCGAGTACGCCCGCGTCGGCGTCGAGCTATCGATCGCGCAGGGCGCTGCCGACGCGACCGATCGGATGGAGCGCGAGCTGCATCAGATCGCGCCTGGCACCGAAGGCCGTCTCACGCACTGGCAGCGCTTCGCTCTTCCGCTCGCGGGCGTGACGAGCGGCCAGCCTCTCGGCGAGTGGCTCGCCGACCCGGGCTCGATCGACGCGGCGCGCGCGTCGATGCGCGCATATCGCGCGGCGCTGGCGACGCTCGAGGGGCTCCCGACCGCCGAGCTCACGCGACTCCTGACCGAGACGCTCGACACCTGCTCGCATCGCCTCGACGCCTGGCTCACCTCGATGGCGACGCGGCGGCTGGCTGCCATGCGCGAGAACAACTCGAAGGGCCTGCACATCGGCGCGTTCGGCTGGGTCGAGAACCTGCGGCGCCGCGCCGTGCCGCGTCCAGGCACCGCGGGCGGCTTCATCCACGCTCCGACCGCGGCTCACGCGGCGGCGGCGGCGGTCCTGCGCAACGCGCACCTGACGCGCACGGGCACTGCGCGCACCCAGGTCGCAGTGGATCTGTCGTCGCATCGCGTCCGCGGCGCGCTCGAGCTGATCGACGGGGTTCGTCAGGGGCAGCCGCTCGGCGCGGTGCTCGGCTACCGCTTCGAGCGCGCGCTGCACGACGCCAGTCCGCCGCTCGACGAGTACATCGCCGACTTTCGCGCCCGGTTCCCGCTCGGCCGCGATCCGGGCAGCGGCCTCGATCAGCCGGCTGATCGGATCGCGGCGCGCAATGTCGTCGACGGGCTCGCGCTGCGCACCGCGCTCGACGGTGCCACCAACGCCGCGGCGATCCCGTGGAGCGCGCTGCCGACGATCGCACCGCCGCATGTCGCTGCGATGGGCGCGTGCCTCTTGGGCCTCGAGGCTACCGTCGACGGCACCGCCGATCTGCTGCTCGCCGAGGCGGTGTACCAGGCGGTGCAGGGCAACACCGATCGCGCGAGCGCGACCCTGGCCGCGCTGGCAGGCGGTGGCGACATCCCCGATCCGCAGATCGCCACGATGCCGCGCGGCGGGACCGCGTTCACGCATCGCGTCGCTGTCCTCCTCGGTCCGCCGCCGACCGCGACCACCTGGCCGGTCACCCAGCGTGGCCTTGCCGAGCCGCGGCTCGACGCGTGGCTCGCGGGTCTGTTCGGCGATCCGACGAACGTGCGCGCACGGGTGTCGTTTCCCGACCCGCTGCCCGAGGATCTCGCGCATCGGCGCACCGAGATCGTCGCGCTGTCCTCGCTCACCCTTGCGCCGCTTGACGTGGTGGCGATGGCGCGCGCCACCGCAGCCGACGGCAGCGGCGAGCTGGCGACGCGGCTCGCGAGCTACATCGTCAAGCACTTCGGCGTCCGCGTCGGCGTCGAGATCGACCACACGCGGGTCGCGAGCGAGGTGACGTTTCTCGAGCTGCTCGAGATCGCGCGCCTGCTCGGCGAGACGATCGGCGCGGCGCGGCCGCTCACCGCGAGTGATCTGATCGTGCCTGGCAGCGCGGAGTCGCCCGCGGCGCCGATCGAGTCGGAGCTGCTGGCCCGCGCCACCACCGCCGTGGTCACCGCGTCGTCCGTCCGCAGCGGGCTCGCCGACGAGCTCGCCGCTGCCGAGGCGCTCGAGCCACCCGCCACGCTCGATCGGGTGCGCAACCAGCTGTGGGGGGCGGTGCGGTTCGGGGTCCGCGCCGCGCTGCCCGCGAGCTTCGACGACGAGTCGACGACGGCGCGCGCGGCGATCTTCGATCAGGCCCGGGTCGTGCTCGCCGAGCTCGACCACCGCCTCGCCACCGCGGCCGCGGCGACCACGGGTGTCGCGAAGCTGCACGCGATCTTCGGCCCCGAGTTGCCGATCCTGCCGACGTTCGCGCCGAGCAACCGCGTCGAGCTCGACGCGGCGATCACCCACGGCGCGACGCTGGTCGGCGGTGCCCATGCGCCACGTCGCTGGTTCGAGGGGGCGGCGCGCGTACGCCCGCACCTCGCCGAGCTCCGCCTCGCGACCATGGCTGCCGAGGCCACGTCGGGCACGCGGGTCGAGCTGAGCGTGGCGCAACTTCCGCACGTCGCCGGTGACGCGTGGGTCGGCGCCGTCGTCGACGTCGCCACTCCGCCGCGCGCGGGCGCGGTGTCGATCGCGATGCATCGGCCGCTGCCGCTGCCGCCTGGTGGCGCGTGGGCCGGACTGCTCATCGACGAGTGGACCGAGCTGATCCCGTCGCGGGTCCAGGAGACCGCGTTTGCAATGCATCACGACGCGCCCGGAGCCGAGGCCGCGCAGTGCGTGTTGCTCGCGGTCCCGCCCGCACACTCGACGGAAGGTTGGGATCTCCCGAGCCTCCTCGAGATCCTCCACGAGACGCTCGACCTCGCCGCCATCCGCACGATCGACGCCGAGCAACTCGGTCGCCTGGGCCTGTTCGCGCCGACGATCTACCTCGCCGCGAACCTGGCGGGAGACACCATCGCCGCCGACCTCACCGCACAGTCGATCGGCGAGGACGAGATCCTCGCCGCGGAGTGAGCATGCCGTCGATCACCTACTGGAACCGCCTCGAGCCGCGCCCGCGCAGCACCGATCTCGCCGAGGCGCTCGCGGCCCGCGTCCGCGACCCCGCGTGGCTGCTCGCGCGGCAGTGGCAGCTCGGCGAGTTTCAAGGCGAGGACGCCGCGTCGCCGGCCTACCTGCGCATCTCTGCCGAGATCGGTGACCTCCAGGCCTGGGGCGTCGGCGGCAGCTCGCCGCAGCCGATCGCGCGCGAGGCGCCGCTCGAGCGCGCCGTCACTGCCGAGCCGCGCGCGCCCGACGATCTCGCGTACGCGGTCGAGCTCGGGCAGACCTTCGATCGCTTCCTCGTTGACCTGGTCGCCACCGATCTGCGTTCTTTCTATCTCGCCGCGTTTCCGGTCATCGATCGCGTCGAGTCCGATCCGCGCACCGCACGCCTGCGATCGCTTTGGCGCGGCCGCGCGATCGACGGACTCGCGCTGTGGACCGCGAGCCTGCAGGCGCCACCGCCGCCGCCACAGCCGCCCCCGGGCGTGCCGTCGTCGGTGCCGTTCGAGCGCCGCGGCGTCGCCGCCACCGCGGTGCAGCGCCTGCGCGACTGGATCGCGACCACGACCGGGGCGCCGAGCGTCGGCGATCCTCCGGGCTGGCGGCCCGATCAGCTGGACTACGACGTGCGTGTCTACGGCAGCGCGCCGCTCGGCGGCACGATGGCGCTCGCGGCCAGACCCGATCGCCACGGCGATCTCGCGTGGCACGCGTTCGGTCACGCCAGCGACTCCGCCCCGGTCGGCGTGCCTGCGCCCGTCGTCGCCTCGGTCCAGCGCGCTGTCATCCCCGGGCACGTGCAGTTTCGCGGCATGCCCAACGAGCGCTTCTGGGACTTCGAAGATCAGCGCGTCGACGTCGCCGCGATCCGGCCCGATCGCCGCAACCTGGCGTCGATGATCCTCGCCGACTTCATGCTCGTTCACGGCAACGACTGGTATCTCGTCCCGTTCGAGCAACCCGTCGGCACCGCGTGCAGCGCCAAGCTCACCGTGGTCGACGTCTTCGGCGACTCGACGATCATCCCGCGCGCCGACGGCGACGGCTTCAGCATGTACTCGACCTCGCGCATCGACGGCGGTGTCGCCGACTACTTCCTCGTCCCCAGCACCGCTGCGGTGTCGGTCCTCGAGAGCGCGCCGCTCGAACAGGTCCGCTTCCTCCGCGACGAGACCGCGAACCTCGCGTGGGCGGTCGAGCACACGGTCGAGAGCCCGCTCGGCCGCGGGCAGCTCGGCGCCGATCGCGCGCTCCC
This sequence comes from Myxococcales bacterium, assembly GCA_043737575.1. Classification (GTDB taxonomy): domain Bacteria; phylum Myxococcota_A; class Polyangia; order Haliangiales; family Haliangiaceae; genus UBA2376. The sequence goes on from JAYTAJ010000776.1 coordinate 6,572, forward strand.
CGCGCCCGCAGCCGCGGCGCCATCGTCCACCGCGCCGCTGCGCTACCGCGTGCAGTCGTCAGTGCCACCGCACTGGTTCCCGTTCCAGCCCGTCAAGGTCGCGGGCAGTGACGAGATCGTCCTCGAGCGAGCCGCGCTCTTGCCGCTCGATCAGGGCGCCGCGACGGTCCCGGTCCCGCGCGGCAAGATCCTCGCGCCGAGCGGGTTGCCCGCGTCGACGCCGTACCGCGTGCGCGAGGAGGAAGTCTCTCGCGAGGGTACGCGGGTCACACGCCTGGTTCGCCGCAGCCGCGGCGCCGATGGCACCACCCACGTCTGGATCGCGCGCACGCGTAGCGTCGGCACGGGCGAGGGCTGGAGTGGCCTGCGCTTCGATCGCGCTGTCCCCACCGAGCCGCCGACGGAGTAGCGACTACGGCGCGACGGAGGGGGCGACTTCTTCGCCGACGGGCGTGTTGTCGCTGCGATCGACGCGGAGGCTGTCGCGCAGCGGCAAGGTCGCGGCGGTGCGATCGGGGAAGCGCCACGTCGCCGAGATGATGACGGTGGTGCGGTGGTAGCTGGTGGCGACGGTGGCGCCCATCTCCGGGGTGTCCTCGGCGATCTGGCGGAGGTGCTGGCCGCGCACCGCGAAGCCGAGGCCGAGGCGCGGCTGGTACTGCACCGACAGATCGATGCTGGCGACGTCGGTCGCCGACGCCAGCGCGCCGTTGATCACCTGTTGCGTGCGGCTGATGCCGATGCTGCTCGCGGTGGTGAGCTTGGGCTGGTTGGGATCGTTGGTCAGCCACGGCAGCGGCAGCGACGCGTTGAGCATCGCCGAGTCGGTGACGGTGTTCTGGCCCAGCTGAAGGTTGGGCGCCATCGAGCGGCGGATCTGCAGGCCCGCGGCGCCCCAGTTCGGCGCGTAGCCGATGTTGGTGCCGACGGTGGGCTGCACGAACAGATCGGCGTCGCCGAGCGGGATCACCGCGGCGACGCCGCCGTCGATCAGCGCGGTCCAGCGCGGCGAGAAGTCGCGGCGGTACGACACGACGGCGCTGGTGTTGAGCGAATCGCCGGTCTCGGTGGCGCCGGTCGGATCGAGCATGACGTACGCGCCCGACAGGCCGATCGCGACCGCGCTGTGCTTCCAGCCGCGATCGGCGCCGACGCTGAGGCCGAGCTCGGAGCCGCCCGACTGGTTGTCGCCGTCGGTGGTCGAGAACCGTCGGGCCCGCAGGCCTTGCGACAGCCGCACGTCGCGCGACAGCGAGTACGACAGGCCCTCGCCGGCCTCGAGCGACCAGTAGGTGTTGTCGCCGCTGGCGCTCTGCGGCCCGGGCGCTTGCGGGCTCGGCTCGGCGCGGGTCTGCAGGGTCGCGATCGTGCCGGTCGAGAACGTCGCCGAGGCGTTGAGCTCGCTGCGCGGCGACGTGACGAAGAAGCCGCGCAGCGACGCGAGGTGACCGAGCGACCAGGCGTCGTCGTTCTCGGTGTAGAGGCTGCCCTCGAGGCCGTAGCTGGCCTCGTAGATCGCGCGCGGCGTCTCGTACGACACCAGCAAGCCCGGGCGGATCTGGGTGTAGAAGTCGGCCATCGGCTCGGCGTCCTCGGGCGCCGAGAACAGGTTGTCGGTCCACGACGTCTGAACGTGGCCGAGCACATGGATGCTGTAGTCGTCGGCGCGGGCGGCGCACGGGACGGCGATCACGCCGAGGAGGAGAGCTGCGGTCGCGGGCCGGCGCACGTCGACGAAGCTAGCACGGCGCCGACGAGGGATCAGGGAACACCGAGCGCGGCGAGGCCCGCGCGCGCGCTGTCGCGGACCGCGGCGCTGGGATCGTCGATCGCGGCGCGGAAGCGGCGGGCGGCCTCGGCGCGCTCGGTGTCGACGAGGAGCCAGCCGAGCATCGCGTTGGCTTCGCCGGCGTGAGGCGAGCGTGGGTAGCGATCGAGGAAGGCGCGGAAGCCGGTGGTGGCCTCGGGGCGATCGGCGCGGGCGAGCGCGACCGCGTAGCCGTAGGCGGCGTCCTCGGCGAGCCCGCCGTCGGGATCGAGGACGGCGACCTGGGCGAACGCGGTGGCGGCGGCGGCGAAGTGGTTGGTGCGCATGGCGGCCCAGGCCTGATCGTAGGCGAGGTCGGGGGCGGGACGCGGTGACGGTGACGGTGACGGTGACGGTGACGGTGACGGTGACGGTGACGGTGACGGTGACGGTGACGGTGAGGCGAGCGCGGTGCGGCGCGGAGCGGGATGGACGGGCGCGGGGCGGACGGGCGCGGTGGGCGGGGCGGGGATGATCGGATCGGGCGGCATGACGGCGGCGGCGCGGATGGGGGCGTGCCACGACTGGCCGGCGCCGAGGGTGGTCGCGGGGCCGCCGCGCGGGCGAACCTCGACGACGCCGTGACGCACGGTGACGCCGACCAGCTGATCGAGGCGCGCGCTGACCTCGAAGGCGGTGCCGCGGACCTCGATCTCGGTGTCGGCGGTGACGACGCGGAAGCGCTCGCCGGGGTGGAGCCGCGTGACCTCGACGTCGATCGAGCCGTCGTGCAGCGTGACGATCTCGTCGGGCGCGGTCGACGCGACGACGTAGCGGGCCTCGGCGTGGCCGACGATCACGCCGTGGGCGTGGCCGCGCGGCGGCGGTGGCGGGGCGGCGCCGCGCTGGCCGAGGCCGACCGCGAGCGCGACGGCGGCGGCGGCGGCGAGGACCGCGCTGGCGATCCAGCGGCGGCGGCGAGGTGAGGGTGCGGCGAGCGCGACGTCGGCGCTGGCGGCGAGGATGGCGGTGCGCAGCTCCTCGCGACGATCGGCCGACGGCTTGCGAACCTCGATCCGGCGCGCGAGGGCGATCGCGTCGACGCAGCCGTCCCACGCGGCGCGACAGCTAGCGCAGCTGGCGAGGTGCGCGGTCAGCGCCGGATCGGCGCCGTCGGAGATACCGCGCGCGAGCGCGAGCTCGGTCGGACACGCGGTCATCGGGTCGCCCGCTCGATCGTCGCGCGCATCGCCTTGCGCGCGGTGTGGAGGCGCCGCCACAGCGTGCCCTCGGGGATCGCGAGCACGCGCGCGACCTCGCCGCACGGCAGCTGCTCGAGGTCGCACAGGATGAACGCGATCTGCTGATCGCTCGGCAAGGTCGCGAGCGCCTCCTCGACCCGGGCCATCAAGCGGCGCTGCTCGACCTGCTCGTCGATCTGCATCGGCGCGGTCGCGACCGCCTCGAGGTAGCGGGCCTGGCGCGCCCGCGATCGCCGCTCGCTGCGCAACGCGTGGCGCGCGACGTTGGCGGCGACGCCGAAGATCCAGGTCCGCACCGTCGAGCCGCCGCGGAACGACGGCGCGGTGCGACGGATCTCGAGGAACGTCGCCTGCACCAGATCGTCGCGCGCCAGATCGTCGGTCGTGGTCAGCCGCCCGGCGAAGCGGAACACCGCGTCGTGGAACCGATCGAACAGCGCGCCGAGCGCGGCGGCGTCGCCGGTGCCGCACGCCGCGAGCAGCGCCTCGTCGGACATCTGGGCGGTCTCGCCGCTGACGCGGCGGAGCGGGACCAGCTTCGCGCCGAGCGCGGGCGCAACGAGGCACCGCGCTGGCGCGGATCCACCCGGGGCTCCCGCGCTCACAGGCCCCCGTAGCGCAGGCCGGCGCCGAACCGCGCCAGCGCGCGCGGCTCGTCGGGCAGCGTGCCCATCGTCGGGCCCCACTCGACCCGGGTCTCCTGCGTCAGATCGACCGCGGTGAACAGATCGATCGCGAGGCGCCGCGCGATCGGGATCGACACCGTCGCGTGGACGTCGGCGCGCGGGCCGCCGGTCTCGCTGCTCAGCGCCCGGGTCGCGCCGAAGGTGTACATCTGGCCGAGGCCGGCGGCGAAGCCGGGCGCGACGGTCACGCCGCGCACCGCAAACGGGATGTCGATGCCGATGAGCAGCTCGACGCTCTGGCGATCGAGCTGATCCTTCCACACCCCCGGCCCGCTGGTGACGCCGGCGACCCGCAGCCGCGCCGCCGCGCAGACCGGGCCGAGCGTCACGCACACGCCGACGTGGGCGCCGTGCCAGCGGGTCCGATCGCTGGCGAACGACGTCTCGAACGCGCCGAACACCTGCACGCCGCGGGTCGACTGGTTCGCGGGTATGGTGACCGCCTCGACCTCGACGTCGGGCGCGGGCGCGTCGACGATCGGCGCGGCCCGCGTGACCGGGCGGATCGCGAGCAGCGGCGTGGCGACGTCGACGCGGCTGAACGACTCGATCACGGTCGCGGCGGTCGCGGTGTCGCCAACGATCCGCTCGACGCCGTCGATGTCGACGACCAGCGCGCCGTCGCGCGGCTCGATCCGCGCCGCGATCGCGGGGCAGCCGGGCGGATCGAGCGCGATGCCGCGGGCGGTGAGCACGCCGCCGACCGCGCCCACCAGCGCCGCGTCGCCGGCCAGCGCGACCGCGGGCGGACACGGCTCGGCGCGCGCCGACCCGAGCAGGGCGGCGACGAGGGCGGCGGTGACGACGAGCGAGCGAAGCAAGGGGGTCGTGAGGTGTGTTGCCGAGCGCGCGGCGATCCTTCGCCACAATCGTGCGCGATCTGGCGAAGAAAACCCGTGGTGGTGGGCACACACCTGCACGCCATGCTTCGCTCGCTGCTGATCGTCACCGCGCTCGCCCTGGCGCGGACCAGCGCCGCCGACGGGCCCACGGTCGCGTCGGACTCCTTCGCCTATCGCTCGACCGGCGCGCTGACCGTCGACGGCGGCCTGGTGGTCGGGTTCCCGACCGCGCTGCCGACCGGGCTCAGCAAGGGCGTCGGCGGCGGCGTGACCTTCGGCCACTGCCCGCTGCGCTGGGGCGCGCGCGCCGCGTGGGTCACCGCCACCGAGTCGACCCAGGCGTGGACCGTCACGCACTCCGATCTACGGCTGCGGGTGACCGGCTCGGCGCAGCATGACGCCGGCCGCGGATCGTTCGGCGTGCGGCTCGGCGCGGGAGCCACGCTGGTCCACGAGACCCGGCTGCGGAACCAGGGCGCGCGGGCCGGGCTCGGCGGCACCGACCTCGAGCAGTCGACGTTCGCGCTGGTGCCCGCGGCCGAGCTGGAGGCGGTGGTGTCGGTCCACACGATCGGCGCGTGGATCTTGACGATGAGCGGCGGACCGTCGGCCGCGCTGATCGACGGCGCGGTGCGGCCGAGCTGGACCGCCGAGCTGGGGGTCGCGTGGCGGCCGTGACGCGCGCGCTCGTCGCCGTGATGCTGCTCGCGGGCTGCGGCGATCTGGCCGGCTTCGGCGGCGAGGTCCCGGCGCTGGCGACGGTGCAGGTCCGCGTCACCGGCGACTTCGAGGCGGTCCGGGTTCCGGACGCGACCGACGAGGATCTGCGGGTCGCGCTGGTGTGGGGCGCGCAGTGGCTGCCCGAGCCGCTGTGCTTCCTGCCGCCCGAGTCGCCCGAGGTCGAGGCGGTGGTCGCCGCCGGCTGTCGCAATCCGTTCGCGTTCACGCCCGATCGCGTCACCGTCGGCGTGCCGATCACGCCCGACGTCCCGGCCGCGCTGCCGCTGTTGGCGCTGCCGTCGGCCGAGGTGATGGTCGGCGACGTCACCGCGCGCGTCGCCTACGCCAGCCTGGTGGTCTACGACGATCGCGATCGCAGCGGCACGCTCGAGCTGGGCCGCACGCCGCGCTTGCCCGCGGGCGGCTTCGACGACGAGATGGAGGTCGTGCCGCGGACGCGCGATCTGATCTACGGCGCGAGCTTCGTCGCGATGACCGAGCCCGACACCCGCCTGGCGTTTCGCGAGGGTGGCTTCATCGAGACCGCGTTCTATCCGCGCCACGGCTGCGGCGTGCCGCCGCCCGCGTTCTCGATCCTGTCGGCGAGCGGCTTCACGATCGAGGCCGCGATCGCCGCGACCGCGGCCGGCATGCTGCCGTCGCAAGATCCGGCGCGCTGCGCCGAGGCCGACCCCGACGACGCGATCGCCGTGATCCCGCTGCGCCCGCCCGCGGAGGTCACCGAGGCCGCGTGCGAGCAGCGCCGCCGCGACTCGAGCGTGCGCTACCGCCAGCCGCCGGTCGAAGCGCCCGACCTCGCGGAACGAGTCTTCGCGTGCGCGTCGATCCCGAGCTTCGGCGGCGACACCTCGACCGACGGGATCATCCAGCTCGTCGTCGCCAGTCGCTCCGACGATCACTGCCGCGGGCTCACCCACTACACGCTGATCGGCTGCGACGAGGGCGGCCTGGTGTGTGACGCGCCCGAGTGGGACTTCCGCGCCGCGCCGCCGGCGTGGTGGCCGTGCCCGACGCAGGCGACGCGATGATGCGGCGCGCGCTGGCGATCGTGATCGTCCTGACCGGCGCGGCCCACGCCGACGACGCCGCGCCGACGATCACCGACGAGGAGGAGGGCGCGCCGAAGCTGTCGCTGCCGACCGAGGCCGATCGCCTCGCGTGGCAGCGCCCGGGTTTTCGCCTCGGGCTCGGCGTCACCTACGGCGAGCTGCGCGGGCTGCGCGGCGCGCCGAGCGGCCGGTTGCTCGGCGCCAAGCTGCGGGTCGGGGTGCGGCTCGACGCCGACTGGTCGATCGTGACGTCGTTCGAGTACGCGTCGGCGGCGCGCGATGGCGCGCTGTCGGGGCTGCGGTTCGGGGGCACGATCGATCCGACCTGGCACGTCACGCCGTCCTTGAGCGTCGCCGCCGGCTTCGGCTTCGGCGGCATCGTCGAGGGGCGCCCGACGCGCATGGACGCCGAGCCGCTGCCCGGCACGATCGAGAGCTCGTACACGTTCCCCGACGCCAGCACGCCGATCGCGAGCTGCAGCGGCGTCGGCGCCGCGGGGCTCCTGCGCGGCGAGTGGGGTTACGTGCTGGGGCCGCGATCGCAGGCGACGATCGGGCTCGAGGTGGTCGGCCAGTGGACCGGCTGCGTCGACGACACCGGTCGCGTCGAGCCCGACACCGGCGAGGCGATCGTGCGGCGGCAGTGGTGGCCCCACGCTGGCGCGACGGCGACGGTGGGAGTGACGTGGCGATGATCCGCGCGGTCGTCGTCGTGCTCGCGATCGTCGCGGCGCCCCGGCTCGGGTTCGCGCAGGACGCAGGCGTCGACGCGCCCGTCGATGCCGGCGTCGACGCCGCGCCGTCCGCCGACGCCGGCCCCAGCTTCGAACCGCCGCGCGCGATCGGCGCGACCGACGTGCCGTACCCCGCCGACGCGCCCGGTCACGACGCGCCGATCGTCGTGACCGTCAAGCTGCTGGTCGACGCCACCGGCGCGGTGCAGACGATCGCGCCGATCACGCCGCCGCAGCCGCCGTTCGACGCCGCGGTCGACGCCGCCGCGCGCACCTTCCGCTTCGAGCCCGCGCGCTACGGCGGCGCCGCCGTCCCGGTCGAGATCACCTTCACCCATCGCTTCCAGCCGCCGCCGCCGCCGCCGCCGCCGCCGACCGACGACGGCCCGCCGCGCACCGCGATCCTCAAGGGCAAGCTGGTGCAGCTCGGCACCCGCGCGCCGGTCCCGGGCGCCACCGTCACCGTCGTCGTCGGCGAGCGTCGCTACGAGGCCGACGCCGACGCGCGCGGCCGCTTCGAGCTGCCGGTCCCGGCCGGCCCCGCCAAGATCGTCGTCACCGCGCCCGGCCACGACGTGTTCCTGCAGCAGGAGACGTTCGAGGACGCCCAGGCCTTGTCGGTCACGTACTACGTCGCGCGCGATCGCTACGATCCGTACGAGATCGTCGTGCTCGGCGATCAGCGCCGCGAGGAGGTCTCGCGCATCACGCTGCGCGGCCCCGAGATCAAGCAGATCCCCGGCACCTTCGGCGATCCGTTCCGCGTCGTGCAGGCGCTGCCCGGCGTCGCGTCGATGGTGTCGCTCTTGCCGTTCCCGATCGTGCGCGGCGCCAGCCCGAGCTCGACCGGCTTTCTCCTCGACGCGACCCGCGTGCCGCTGCTCTATCACCTCTTGTCGGGGCCGAGCGTCATCCATCCCGAGTTCATCGACGAGATCCAGTTCTATCCGGGCGGCGCGCCCGTGATCTACGGCGGCTACACTGGCGGCATCGTCGACGGCCTCACTCGCCGGGCCCGCCGCGACGAGCACCTGCTCGACATCGACGCCAACCTGCTGCAAGCCGGTGCGCTGATCCGGCAGCCGGTGCCGCAGCTCGGCGCCACCGTCACCGCCGCCGCGCGCTACGGCTACCCCGGCCTCATCCTCTCGCTCGCGACCAACGAGGTCTCGCTGTCGTACTGGGACTACCAGCTGCGGCTCGACGGCGGCACCGCGCGCCACGGCTGGACCGTGTTCGCGTTCGGCGCCAACGATCAGCTCGAGACTCCCGCCGCGACCGCGGCCGAGGACGATCCCGATCCGCCGCTCGAGCCATCGCTCATCCTCGGCTTCCACCGCCTCGACCTGCGCTACCACCGGACCGACGGCCGCCTGATCTCGAACGCGCGCGCGGTGCTCGGCTACGACCGCAACACCTCGCGCGAGACCGCCTTCTCGGTGCTGCTGGTCGAGCCGTCGATCCAGCTGCGGTGGAAGCGCGATCCCAGCCTGACCGTGATCGGCGGCGTCGACGCGTCGCTGCGCTCGATCGATCAGCAGGGGCCGATGGGCGCCGATCCGTCGGCGATCATCACCGGCGGGCTCGACACCTTCACCAACGCCGCGGTGCTGACCGAGGCGCTGTGGCGGCCGACCGGCAAGTGGCTCATCCGACCCGGCGTGCGCGCCGACGTCTGGGCCGACGGCGAGACCACCAAGACCGCGGTCGATCCGCGGCTGACCGTGCGCTACCAGCTGGCGCGCCGCGATCTCGCCGACGTGCCGCCCGACAGCGACGACAGCGCGATCTGGTTGAAGGGCAGCGCCGGCGTCTACCACCAGCCGCCGCGCTTCGTGCTGCCACTGCCCGGCCTCGATCTGATGCCGCTCGAGTATGGGCTCCTGCGCTCGTACCAGTCGAGCCTCGGCGTCGAGGTGCCGTTCGCTGATCGATTCCAGCTCACCGCCGAGGGCTTCTTCAACTACCTCGATCCGACGATCTTCGATCTGTCGATCAACGATGCCTCGGTGATCAATGACGCCAATCCGACGCTGTTCCCGACGACGACTGTCATCGACATGGATCAACAGGAGTTCATCGATCGGCTGACGCGGCCGCAGCTGGGACGCTCGTATGGACTCGAGATCTTGCTGCGCCGGGCCGCCAAGACGGGCCTGTTCGGCTGGGTCTCGTACACGCTGTCGCGGTCCGAGCGCCTGCGCGCCGGCGACTGGGTGCCCTACGACTTCGATCGCACGCACCTCGTGAACGTCGTCGCCGGCCTGCCGCTGCGCCGCAACTGGGACGTCGGCCTGCGCCTGCAATACCAGAGCGGCAAGCCGAGCACGACCACCGCGGGCTACAACACCGCGCGCACCGACGGCTACCTGCGGTTCGATCTGCGCGTCGACAAGCGCGTCGTGTGGAAGACCTGGCTGCTCGACTTCTACGTCGACGTCACCAACGTCGCGCTCCTGCCCGAGGAGGTCAGCGCCGGCTCGGTGATCCGCTACGTGCTCCCGACCGTCGGCCTGCGCGGACGCATCTGAACGATGGAGATCTCATGAACACGGACACGATCGACGGCCAGCTGCTCGACCTCATGCTCCGCGCCGGTTCGCGCTGGGTGCTCTGGCTCATGCTCGGCCTCAGCCTCGCCGCGGTCGCGGTGATCATCGACCGCGTGTGGTTCTTCGTGCAGGAGCGGGCGCCGCGGGCGCTCCTGGCGTCGATGCTGCGCACGCTCAAGGATCAAGGCCCGGCCGCGGCGCTGGCGCGGCTGGTCGGGGTGCGCTCGATGGAGGCCGCGGTCGCGCGCGCCTGCCTCAGCCACGCCGCCGACGGCGTCGCCGCCGTCGAGGATCACAAGGCGGCGACGCTCGAGGACGAGCGGCTGCGCTACGAGAAGCGCATCGCGTTCCTCGGCACGCTCGGCAACAACGCGCCGTTCGTCGGGCTGTTCGGCACCGTGCTCGGCATCATCCGCGCGTTCCACGATCTGTCGAGCAACACGGTGCAGGGCACGCAGGCGGTGATGTCGGGCATCGCCGAGGCGCTGGTCGCGACCGGCGTCGGCCTCCTGGTCGCGCTGCCCGCGGTCGCGACCTACAACGCGTTCATCCGCCGCGTCGAGACCACGGTCGCCGCGTCGGAGCGGACCGCGCACCAGATCCTCGCGTACCTCAAGACCAGCCGCACGCCGGAGGCCTGACGTGGCCGGGACCACGCGGCGGCGCGGCATCGTCGCCGAGATCAACGTGACGCCGCTCGTCGACATCATGCTGGTGCTGCTGATCATCTTCATGCTGACGGCCCACGTGATCGCCAAGCAGGCGATCGAGGTCGAGCTGCCGCGCGCCAGCCAGAGCTCGACCCTGCCGCCGACCACGCTGGCGATCACGCTGAGCCGCGACGGCGCGCTGTTCCTGAACGCGGCACCGGTGACCGCGGACGCGCTACGCTCGGCGGTGCGTGCCGCGGTGACCACCGATCCCAAGACCCAGGCGATCATCATCGGCGACAAGGCGGTGTCGCACGGCCGCGTGGTGTGGCTGCTCGACACCATCAAGGCGCTCGGCGTGACGTCGTTCGCGATCCAGATCGATCCCGCGGCGATGGTGTCCCCGGGAGGCCCGTGATCGATCCCCGCCTCATGATCTGCGCCGCGGCGTCGCTCGCCGCGCACTTCGCGCTCGGCGAGGTGCTCGAGACCATGCCCGAGCGCAAGCGGCCGTCCGTCGATCGCAAGATCGAGATCCGCGTCGTCGAGCCGCCCGCGAAGGAGCCGCCGCCCGAGCCGGTGAAGGAGCCCGAGCCCGTGCCCGCGGCTGTGCCCAAGCCCGAGCCGAGGGTGGTGCACACGCCGACCAAGCGGCCCGCGCCCGCGGTGGTGCAAGACGCGCAGCCGAAGGACGCTCCCATCGCCAAGGACGCGGTGGTCGCGCCCGGTGCGACGTCGACCACGCCGGTGTTCGGCGTGACGATGGAGTCGACGTCGCCGCAGGGCGGGCCGGCGATGCCAGTCGGCAACACCGCGCAGCCCACCGGGCCCGCGCCCGCCGCCGCGGTCGCGCCGCTCGCCGCACCGGTCGCCGCCTACGAGGTGACGAAGATGCCGCTGCCCCAGGGCCGCTGCTCGGGCAAGTACACCGACGCCGCGCGCGCGGCCGCGCTCGAGGGCGTGGTCGTGCTCGACCTGGTCGTCGACGAGAAGGGCCGGGCCCGCGACATCGTCGTCGTCGAGCGGCTCGGCCACGGGCTGACCGAGGCCGCGATCGCCGCGCTGAAGGACTGCCGGTTCTCACCCGGCGAGAAGGCCGGGAAGCCGGTGCCGGTGCGGGTGCGCAGCTTCAAGATCCGCTTCGTGCTGCAAGAAGGCGAGTAGCGATCATCGCAGCGCGTCCTTCATGATCTTGCCGCTCGGGTTCTTCGGCAGCTCGTCGCGCAGCTCGATCACCGACGGGATCTTGTAGGCCGGGAGGCGGTCCTTGAGGAAGCGACCGATCGCGTTGGCGTCGAGGCCGCCCGCGACCTTGGCGACGACGAAGGCGTGCAGCTTGTCGCCGAGCAGCTCGTCGGCGACGCCGATCACCGCGCACTCGTGGACCT
>JAYTAJ010000777.1:0-3472 GCA_043737575.1 Myxococcales bacterium
GTCCGACGACACGCCGCAGCTCACGCCCTTCGAGTAGTCGTTGTACTCGAACGTGCCGCGCAGCGGCGCGATCGCCCGCGGCACCAGACGCGCGTCGCACACGACGTCCTGGCTCATGCCCGCGGGCACGATCAGCCCGGGCGTCACCTTGCCCTCCCACACGCTCGACGCGTCGCCGCCACACACGTCGGGCATCGGCTGGCGCGCGCGCATTGCGTCGAGGCACAGCCGCCCGGTCTCGACCGGCAGATCGCGGCGGCCGAGCGCCGCCTGCCACGCCCACAGGTTGCGCGCGTGGCTGCTGTTCCAGTCCTGGTGGCGCGACAGGTTCCAGTACCAGCGGCCGGTGAAGCGCGTGGTCGCGCCGACCGTCGTCGCGGTGACGCGGTACCCGACCGCGACGTCAGGCTGCCGGTAGATCAGGAACTCGGCGAGCGTCGACGTCACGTCGGCGATCGGCGCGATCGGCGCGATCGGCGCATCTGGCGCGGTCGGCGCGGTCGGCGCACCGGGCGCGCCCGTCGCCTCCGCCGCGCCCGGGAGATCCGCGGTCACGTTGATCATGACCGACTGGTTGTTGGCGTAGATCGCCAGGCACGCCATGAAGCTCTCGGTGAACTGCTCGGGCGTCAGCCCGCGCGTGCCCAGCCCGAACTGACCGTCGAGCTCGTCGCCGGCGTAGCTCGTCATCGTCCCGGGCGGGTTGATGCAGCGCGCGCTCTTCTGCACCAGATCGAACAGCTCGCCCTCCTCGATCGCGAGGAACACCGGCGCGTCGTCGAACCACACCACGTAGCCGCCGAGCACCGGCGACGCGGTCACCGCGAGTAGCGGATCGTTCATCGGCGTCGCGAGGCTCGCGGTCGGCAGCTCGAGGTAGTCGTCGGTCGCGGTCAGGTTGCCGAGGCCGACCGCGTTCAAGGACACCTTGTTCAGGGACACCTTGTTCAGCGAGACCTTGTTCAGCGACACCTTGTTCGCGGAGGCCAGGTGCCCGTCGTCGTGCGCGAGCTCCGGCTCGTCGAGCATGCAGCTGGTCTCCAGCCCGACCAGCGAGAGCGTCAGCGCGACCAAGCAAGGTTTGTTCATCGATTCCCCTTCCTGGAACGGTTGAGCAGGTCACGTGCCAGGCCGCCGCGCTCGGCTTTTGACAGTAACAGAACGCGCACGCGGTTCGCCGCGGACGGATGAACACCTGGAGCGAACGCTTCGGTCCTCGATGTATGGCGCCACCCAACAGCGGCGAGGGCTGCGAACAATGCTGGGGTCGATGGCGATCGTCGACGAGAAAACGGATTTCGGCAGATTCGACGGAGGCGGGCACGGCGCTTGCGATGCGGGCCGTCATGACCCACACCCGATGGCGCGCGTTGATCGTGAGCATGGCGCTGCTGGTGACCAGCTGTGTCGTCGACGATGAGCTCGGTGAAGAAGGCAGCGCGCTCGGATCGGGGTACGGATCAGGATCGGGTTCCGGATCGGGATCAGGATCGGGTTCCGGATCGGGATCGGGATCGGGCTCCGCCGATGCCGGCCCGAGCGCCGACGCCCGCGACGCCGGCTGCGTCGCGCAGCCCGAGCCCGCGTGCCCGGCGACGCCGGCCGGCTACACACCCGAGAATCCCGGCATCGCGAGCGGCGGGCTGTGCCGCGGCGCGTGTGGCGCCGACTGTCCCGCGACCTGTCGAGCGATCGCCCCGTCGCCGTCGGAGTGCGTCGACTGGCAGACCGCCGACTGCGTGTGGCACCACAAGGTCTGCACGTATCCGTCGCGGACGTGCGGCAGCCACCGCGGCTGCCGCGCCCACGACACCTGCTACGACGGCTGCGCCAACGGGCTGGCCGGCGCGCTGTGTCGCCGCGGCTGCGATGCCACCTGCATCCGCCGCGAGGGCGCCGCCAACTGCGGATCGTGGATGAACGGCAACGGCCCCTACGACAGCTGGCTGAACTTCAGCGGCGCGCCGACGTCGGCGATCGGCAACGGCCAGTGCTCGTAGCTCAGCGCAGGCGATGCTTGCGCAAGAGCTCGTAGAAGTAGACGCGGCCGAGCCCGGCGGCGCGGGCGGCGCGCGACACGTTGCTGCCGTGGGCGCGCAGCACGCCGTCGACGTAGGCGTGCTCGAAGGCGTCGAGGGCGCGGCGCCGCTCCTCGGCGTAGGGCTTGTCGACGTCGACCGCGGTGCGGGCCGGCTCGGCGCGGACCCGCGGCTCGCCGTCCTCGGTGTCGTCGTCGGTCTCGACCGCGAACGCCTGGCGCAGCACCACGCACTGCTCGACGTAGTTGCGCAGCTCGCGGACGTTGCCGGTCCACGCCGCGGTCGACAGCCGCGCCACGAACTCGGGCGTCGCGAACGGCGCCTTGTCCTCGGCCGGCGCGTCGAGGCGCTCGAGGATGTGCTGGGCCAGGAGCGCGATGTCCTCGGGCCGCTCGCGCAGCGGCGGGATGCGGATGCGGACCACGCCGAGCCGGTAGTAGAGGTCGGCGCGGAACCGCCCGGCGTTGACCTCGTGGCGCAGATCGCGATTGGTCGCCGCGACCACGCGGAAGTTCAGCTCGCGATGCTGGGTGCTGCCGACCCGACGGACGTGGCGCGACTCGAGCGCGCGCAGCAGCTTCGGTTGCAGCTCGAGCGGCAGCTCGCCGATCTCGTCGAGGAAGATGGTGCCGCCGTCGGCGGCCTCGAAGGCGCCGATCCGCCGATCGGTCGCGCCGGTGAACGCGCCCTTCTCGTGGCCGAACAGCTCGCTCTCGAGCAGGTGGCTCGGGATCGCGCCGCAGTCGACGATGATGTACGGACCGTCGCGGCGCGCGCTGGCCTCGTGGATCGATCGCACCGTCGCTTCCTTGCCGGTGCCGGTCTCGCCCTCGATCAGCACGGTCGAGGTCGAGGTCGCGGCGCGCTCGAGCGACGCGAACACCATGCGCATCGCGACCGAGCGACCGACCAGGTGACCGAACCGCTCGTGCGGTGACACCGGCAGCGGGGTGTCGCCGTCCTGCGCCTCGAACCGCACGACGGTGTCGCCGAGCCGCAGCAAGCTGCCCTGGCGCGGGTTGGCGTCGTGGACGCGGACGCCGTCGAGCACGGTGCCGTTGCGGCTGTCGAGATCGCGGACCCGCGGGCCCTCGGGCGTCCACGCCAGCTCGCAGTGGTAGCGCGACACCGTCGGATCGGTCAGCACCAGATCGTTCGACGGCTCGGAGCCGATCGCGCAGGTCGCGCCGGTCGAGCGCCACACCGTGCCGGTGTCGGGCCCCTCGACGACCTGGGCCGCGAACCGACGCACCGTCGCGCCCTGGCGAGGTCGGCCGATCGCGGCCGACACCTCGGTGGAGGGATGATCATCCCTGGACTCCGGGCTGGTCACGTCGACGAGATTATCACGCAGCGCGCGAGCCCGGACCGCCGGGCGGCATCGCGTAGTATCGACCGCGATGCTCCCACCCAGGCGCGCCGGGCGTCGGCCG
>JAYTAJ010000778.1:0-3470 GCA_043737575.1 Myxococcales bacterium
GCTCGCTACGAGCAGAAGCTCGGCGTCGATCTCGGCCACGTCCGGATCTACTCGGGCGAGTTCGCCGAGGAGTTCAACCGGAGCCGCAACGCCGACGCCGTCACGATCGGCGGCACCGGCATGATCCTCATGGGCGGTTCGGCCGAGCGGTCGATGGCGACGACCTCGGGCGAGTCGCTCCTCGCCCACGAGCTCACCCACGTCGCCCAGGCCGAGCGCGGCATGTACCGCGCGGGTCGCGGCGCCGACATGGTCCTCGCGAGCGATGAGCACGAGGCCGAGGCCGAGGCGGTCGAGCAGTCGGTCGAGTCCGAGGCGAAGGGCGGCGGCGGTGGTGGTGGCGTGAAGAGCAACGCCGCGGCCGACGACGCCGGCGCCGGTAAGCGCGAGCGGACCGAGAAGCTCAAGGACCAGATCCGCGAGAAGGTCATCGACATGCTCGGCGAGTGGGGGCGCGTCGAGGCGATGCGATCCGGTCCGCCCATGCGGCGGCCTTGATCTTCTGAACCCGGTGCGTGGTGCGTGGGGATCGGCGTGGTGATCGGGCGGGGTCACGTGGGCGAGTGGTGGCGGAAGCGCCCTGAGGTGGCGAGCGGTTGGCGAAGACGAAGGCGCGGCGCGGGTGGCTCGCTCGGTGACGCGTTTCGCGATACGGTGGCGGGGTGAGGACACTCCTTCGTCCAGGATCCACGCGTGAGTGATTCCATCCCGATGGGCGCCCAGGGCGGCGCCGACGCGGGCGTGGTCCAGTCGCGCTTTCAGCTCGAGCGTCTGGTGGCCGACGACGAGCTCGCCGGCCGATCGGTCGTCGGCTTCGCCGCCCGCGGCGCGCTGATGCGCGGCCTCGATCTCGACGGCGTGACCTTCGAGCGCGTCGATCTGCAGGAGGCGATCGGCGAGGACTCGCGCCTCGAGCGCGCCGAGATCAAGCAGTCCGACGCGCGACGCTCACGGTGGAGCGGCGCGCTGTGGAACCGCGTGAAGGTGATCGACTCCGACCTCACCGAGATCCAGCTCGGCGGCGCGCAGCTGATCCGCTGCGAGCTCGGGCCGGCGCGCATGGCGAAGGCCAACTTCCATCGCGCACGCATCCTCACGACGACGTTCAAGGAGTCGGAGCTGTACTCGGCCGACTTCTCGGCCGCGGTGCTCACCCGCGTCATCTTCGACGGCTACGACGGCTCGACGGTGTCGCTGTCGCGCACCGACTTCACGGGCGCGACGTTGTGCGAGGTCGACTTCCGCCGCGCCAACCTCTACGGCGCGGTGTTCCGTCAGGCGATGCTGTTCAAGTGCGACCTGCGCGGCGTCGGTCTGGCCAGCGCCGATCTGCGCGGCGCGCGTCTGGTCGGCTGCGTGACCAACGGCGCCGATCTCGACGGCGCGCTCGTGTAACTGGGCCCAGGACCTGCTGCGCAGTCCTGGGCTCCGTCTCTTCTCTTTCGTGACCTGCGGAGATCCCATGCCGACCCGACCCGACCTGCGCGACATCACCACGGGCGTCCGCGACGCTCTCGGCGACTGCGATCGCGACACGCTGCTCGACGTCCTGACGTTCGTGATGAAGGAGTACGTCGTCGACGGACCGCCGCCGATGCTGATGCACCAGGCCGAGACGATCGCCGATCTCGGACGGCTGAGCTTCGCGCAGCTGGTGGTCGCGCTGCAGACCCGCCTCGATCTCGCCGAGCTCGGGCTGTTCGCGGTCGACGGCGATCAGGTGTCGGTGCGCATCGGCGGCGTGATGCATCCGCTGCGCGGCGGCACCGGCGCGACTCAGGGCGCCGAGCTGCCGCGGCCGTCGGCGGGTGTCCGCGTCGTCGAGACCGCGACGCGGTCCGCGCCGGGCGTGCCCAGCGCACCGCTGCCACAGTCGTCGCAGGTGACCGAGCGCGGCGCGCCGCCGCCGGCGCGCGGGTTGTCGGTGCGCGGTCAACCCGCGGGCGCGATGGCGCCGCGCAACGACGAGTCGGCGCCGCCGGCACCGCAGGCCGCGTCGCCGCCGCCCGCCGCGCCCGAGAAGCGCGACGACAGCGACGACGCGTCGGCGCGGTTCTCGCTGCTGGAGCTCGACTGATGAGCCAGGTCGCACGCCGCTACTACGCGCGCGGCGCCCAGGCGATCGCGCAGGGCGATCTGCAGATCGCCGTCGAGCAGCTCCAGGCTGCGATCGATCTGGCGCCGGCGTTCGGCGATGCCCGCGTCGCCTACGCCGTCGCGCTGACCAAGTTCGGCGACACGCCGCGCGCCGCCAGCGTGCTGCGCAACGGCCTCGGCCGCGGACCGTCGGCGACCGCTGCCGCCGCGATGCAGGCGACCCTCGGCGATGTCCTCACCGCCGGCGGCGACTTCCTCGGCGCCGAGGAGGCGTTCCGCCAGGCCGCGACCCACCCCGACTTCGCGGTGCGCGCAGCGTCGGGCCTCGGCCGCGTCTACGCGAAGATGGGTCGCTACGCCGACTCCGTCGCCCAGCTCCGCGCCGCCGCCGCCGGCTCCAAGGCCGCGCCCGCGCCAGCTGCCAAGTAGCAGACGCCCGCGCCCCACGCGTTCAGACGCTCGCGCCCCACGCGTTCAGACGCTCGCGCCGCGTGACCCCGCCCGAGCATTCCCCGATCGCGTCGCGATCAATACGCCTGCTGATAGCCATACGCCTGGCTCGGCGGCGACCACAGCGTGTCGAAGAAGGCCTGGGTCAGCACCACCGTGATGTTGTCGGTGCCGCCGTTGTTGTTGGCGGCGCGCACCAGGTTCTCGGCGGTGGTCTCGAGCGGATCGCCCGCGGTCATGATCTCGCGGATCATCCAGTCGTCGACGAGATCCGACAGGCCGTCGCAGCACAAGAGGAAGATGTCGCCGTGCTCGATCGTGAGCGCGTTGTGCTCGATCTCGACGGCGGCGTCGAGGCCGACCGCGCGGATGATCACGTTCGACGTCGCGGGGCCGAGCTGACCGACCAGATCGGGGCGGTCCTGGTAGAGGTTGCGCAGCGAGTGATCGCGCGTGATCGGATGGAACTGACCGTGGCGCAGCAGGTAGCCGCGCGAGTCGCCGCAGTGGGCGATGTGCGCGGTCGTGCCCTCGATGCGCATGCCGACCGCGGTCGTGCCCATGCCGTGGCAGGTCGGATCGATCTGGGCGCGCTGGAACACCGCGGCGTTCGCGGCCTTCATCGCCGCGACCAGGGGATCCTGCCCGGGCGCGGGCACCGGATCGTCGGTCTTCAGCGAGTGGACGATCGTGCGGATCGCCAGGTCCGACGCGACCTGGCCCGAGGCGTGTCCGCCCATGCCGTCGCAGACCAAGTACACGCCGAGGAAATCGTCGTAGTACATGGCGTCTTCGTTCTGCGTGCGCTGCACACCTACATCGGTGCGACCGACGCCGCGCATGACGAATTGCTCGACGGGAATGACGCGCGGCTCAGCCATCGCTGTGCATTCTACGGAGCGGCCGCGTGAGACCTTCCCTCG
>JAYTAJ010000779.1:0-3469 GCA_043737575.1 Myxococcales bacterium
CAGGCCTGCTTCGTCATCATGAAGATCTGCGAGGGCCTCGACTACGCGCACAACAAGCGCGATCAGGGCGGCCGCGATCTCAACCTGGTCCACCGCGACGTCAGCCCGCAGAACATCCTCGTGTCCTTCGAGGGCGAGGTGAAGCTGATCGACTTCGGCATCGCCAAGGCGGCGGGCAAGGGCCAGAAGACCCAGGCCGGCATCCTCAAGGGCAAGTTCGGCTACATGTCGCCCGAGCAGGTGCGCGGCCTGCCGGTCGATCGCAAGAGCGACATCTTCTCGTGCGGCATCGTGCTCTACGAGCTCTTGACCGGCGAGCGCCTGTTCGTCGGCGAGAGCGACTTCTCGACGCTCGAGAAGGTGCGCAACGTCGAGATCCTGCCGCCGTCGACTTACAACCGCAAGATCCCCGACGAGCTCGAGCGCATCGTGCTGAAGGCGCTCGCCAAGGACGTCGAGGATCGCTACCAGAACGCGATCGATCTCCACGACGAGCTGCAGGCCTTCGTCTACACCGCGGGCGAGTTCTACTCGCGCAAGGATCTCGCGGCGTGGATGAAGAAGACGTTCGGTCGCGAGATCGACGATGAGACCGCGAAGCTCGAAAGCTACCGCCAGCTGAAGCCGCCGCCCGAGCTGCTCGCGCCCGCGCGTCAGGCCCCGGGGACCGCGCCGCCGCCGATGGCGAAGCCGCCCGCGGTGCCGCCGAGCGCGCGCCGCACCACGTCGATGCCGTCGGTGCCGCCGCCGACGCCCGGGACCGGAGGCCCCGCCGTCGCGGCGCGGCCGCCGCCGCCGCCGAGCGCGGGGATGCGCTCGACCCAGGGCATGCCGGTCGTGCCGATGCCGGTGCCGGTCGCGCCCCACGCGTTCGTCGCCGCGCCGCCGATGGCGGCCCCGCCGATCGCGCACAGCGGGCATCCGAAGGCCGATCTCAACTGGGACGACGACGAGCTCGAGACCCAGATCTACGACAACCCCGAGGAGGAGGCCGCGGCCAAGGCGAAGAAGAGCGGCTTCGGCAGCCTGCCTGCGGGCGCGGCCCTCGCCGCGTCGGGCGCGGTGTCGTCGCTGCCGTCGCCGGGGATGGCGCCGCCGCCGCCCGCGGCCGCCGCCAACGACGAGCCCGATCTGTCGTCGCTGGTCCGCAGCACGTCGAAGGGCTGGGGCCCGGGCGCGCGCAACGGATCTCATGCCAACGGCAACGGCTCCAACAGCGCCGCCGCGTTCGAGCGGGCCCCGGCTGCGCCGAGCGGCGCGCCGCTCGCCAGCGGATCGGCGCGCACGCCGTCGCCGTTCTTCGAGGAGCGCTTCGAGTCGTCGGCCGCCGCGCCGCTCGCGCGCGATCAGGTGTTCGATCCGATGGCGACGTTCGGCGCGGGCGTCGAGCCGCGCCGCAAGTCGCGGGCCATGCTGTGGGCCGCGCTCGGCGGCGCCGTGCTGATCGCCGCCGCGGTCGCGATCGTCATCCTCGCCAGCAACAAGTCGACGTCGAAGTCGAGCGGCGACCCGAGCGCCGCCGCGGCGGTCGGCACCGGCACCGGCGCGCCGACGCCGACCATCGAGGGTGACGGCAACACCGGCTTCGATCTGTACGTCACGCCGGCCAAGGTCGCGAGCTGGCGCCTCGACGGCGTGCCGCAGTCGACGACCTTGCCGTCGCAGATCCGCAAGGTCGCGGTCGGCAAGCACCAGGTCGCGATCGACGCGCCGCCCGGCTTCCTCAGCATCAACCAGGACGTCGAGGTCAAGGCCGGCGCCGTCGGCAAGATCGTCATCACGCTGCAGCCGATGGAGATCGTCGCGACCTTCGAGAGCACGCCGCCGGGCGCCAAGGTCACGCTGGTCGTCGGGGCGAAGCGCATCGACGTCGGCATGACCCCGGCGTCGTCCAAGATCGATCCGCGCGAGCACTACGACGTCGTGTTCGAGAAGGACGGCTACCTCGCGGTGACCAAGCCGCTGACCGTGTCGGGCTCGCCCGAGGAGAAGGTCGTCGTCAACCTCGAGCGCGCCGAGGTCGCGGTGGTCACGCCGCCCGGCCCCGCGACGATCCCCGGCAACGAGCGGTTGAAGCCGCCGGTCGATCGGGTCAAGCCGCCCGTCGATCGGGTGAAGCCGCCGGTCGACACCGTGAAGCCGCCGGTCGACACCGTGAAGCCGGCGAAGGGCGAGGGCACGCTGCAGCTGGGCGCCAAGCCGCCGTGCGAGATCTTCATCGACGGTCGCAACACCGGGCTGAAGACGCCGCAGCGCGAGATCAAGCTCTCGGCCGGCAAGCACAAGATCACGCTGCTCAACAACGAGTTCGGCATCAAGGAGTCGTTCTCGGTCGACATCAAGGCCGACGAGCCGACCAAGCTCGTCAAAGACTTCTCCGACCGCCTGCCGAAGTGATCGACCTCGCACCGCTCCTGCGCGGCGCGCGCGGCGACGAGCTGCGGGTCGCGGGGATCGCGGTCGGGGATGCCGCCGCGGCCATCGATCGCGCGCAGCTGACGGGCGCCGAGGAGACTGCGCCCGCCGAGCCGCGCACCTACGCCAACGGCACCGTCTACCGCGGCGTCGCGGGTGCGCTGGTCGAGGTCGCGCTGGCCGAGCGGGTCGAGGCGACGATCCGCGGCGGCGGCACGCTGCGGGTCGGCGAGATCGCGTGCGCGGTGCAGGACGGCATCGTCGAGCGGATCTTCGTGCGCGGTCCGTCGCTGGCGAGCCTGGGTATCGCCGCCGCGGCCGACATCGCGGCGCGGTTCGGCGCCGCCGACGGCGAGGAGCTGAGCTACGGCGATCGGCTGCATCACTACGTGGCGCGCCGGGTGTCGATCGTGTGGGACAACCGCGAGCGCCGGCTGTCGTACGTCGCGCTCGGCGACATCCGCTGGGTCGAGCCGCGCCTCGGCGCCCGTGAGCTGCTCGCCGAGCTGCTCGCCGCATACGATGGGCTCGAGGCCGACGACTGGGCCGAGCCCCCCGACGGCGCGATCCGGGTGCGCTACCTGCGGATCGCCGCGCTCGCCCGCGCGCTCGGCATCGCCTCTCCCGCCGCGCTGGTCGAGGGCGCGTTCCTGGGCGACGACGCGGCCCGCCGATCCATCCTCGCGGACCTCGCCGCGCGCGCGTCGATCGATCGTCCGGTCGACGGCAGCTCGGCGCCGATGGTCTATCAACAGCTGCTCGGCTATCGCCACGACGTCGAGCGCGTCGTGCGCGCGACCGCGGGCTGGCTCGAGTGCAGCGACGCCGCGCTGTTCGGCATGATCGCCACCCAGAACGCGATCGCGGCGCAGCTCACCGCGCTGATCGGCGCCGACGTCGATCGCTGGCTGTGCGGGCTGATCGATCCCGACGGCCGGAGCTTCACGCTGCGCGAGCTGATCGCGCACCACGGCTGGCCCGACGTCGACGTCCACGAGCTCGAGCGCGACGAGCTGTGACGATCACGCCAGGCGCGCGAGGGTCTCGTCGCGCA